>JAJXXG010000857.1 GCA_021781255.1 Acidobacteriota bacterium | reverse complement strand
AGTCAGCAGCAACACGACCAGGCATTGAACAACGCTGTCATAGAAGGTTGCCATGCAAACATCGCATTCCCGTCTCCGTATTCCGGACGCCCAGGGGCTCTATCATCCACACAATGAACACGATGCCTGCGGAATGGGCCTCGTGGCCAGCATCCGCGGAGAAAAGAGCCATGAGATTATCCGCAAGGGCCTTGAGGTGCTCATCAACCTCACCCATCGTGGCGCAGCGGGCTGCGACCCTGAGACAGGCGACGGCGCTGGCATTCTGATCCAGATTCCCCACGTCTTTTTTGCGCGAGAGTGCGGCGAACTCGGCATGCAGCTCCCGGGTCCGGGTGCCTATGGCGTAGCCATGGTCTTTCTGCCTGTGGACAAGCACAGCCGCCTGCAATGCGAAGGCGTCTTTGAGCGCATCGCGCAGGAAGAGGGACTGGCCGTGCTCGGCTGGCGGGACACGCCAGTGAACGGCGATGCGATTGGCCGCGAAGCGCGCGCTTCCCAGCCTTATATCGAGCAGTTTTTTGCCGCCTGTCCCGCAGGCATGGAAGAGGAAACGTTTGAGCGCCTTCTCTACCGGGTTCGGCGTCGCACTGAGAACGAAATTGCGGCCTCCGAGATCGAGGGCAAGGACGACTTTTACGTCCCGTCGTTCTCCTGCCGCACCATTATTTACAAAGGCCTCATGCTGGCCCCGCAGATTGAGAAATTTTACTTCGAGCTGGCCAATCCACTTGTTACCAGCGCCCTTTGTCTTGTACACCAGCGCTTCTCCACCAACACCTTCCCCAGCTGGAAGCTGGCGCACCCGTACCGTTATGTCGCCCACAACGGCGAAATCAACACCATCCGCGGCAATGTCAGTTGGATGAATGCCCGCCAGTCGGTGCTGCAAAGCCCGAAATATGAAAGCAAGATCGACGATTTGTATCCCGTCATCATGCCCGACGGCAGTGACTCCGCTTCGCTCGACAACGCCGTGGAGTTCCTCTTCCAGTCTGGCCGTTCCCTGCCCCATGTCATGGCCATGCTGATTCCCGAAGCATGGGCCGGCAACCCCGACATGGACGAGGACAAGCGCGCCTTCTACGAGTACCACGCCTCCTTGATGGAGCCATGGGACGGACCAGCCGCAATTGCCTTTACCGACGGCCGCGTCATCGGCGCCACGCTTGATCGCAATGGCCTGCGCCCCGGCCGCTACATCGTCACGAAGGACGATCTGGTCGTGCTGGCATCTGAAGCTGGCGTGCTGGAAGTTCCTGCCGAAGACATTCGCAAGAAGGGCCGCCTGCAGCCCGGCCGCATGTTCCTGGTCGACACGGTAGCAAAGCGCATCATCTCTGATGCCGAAATCAAAAAGGAGTTGGCTGCGCGCCAGCCTTACGCCAAGTGGCTCCAGGAGCAGCAGGTCACCATGGACCAGCTGCCCGAGCCCTCCCGCCTCATCGCCTCTAATCCTGAAACGCTTCTGCGCCGCCAACGCGCCTTCGGCTACAGCGAAGAGGATTTGCGCATCCTGCTTGCCCCGATGGGCGCCAAAGGCGAGGAGCCGATTGGTTCCATGGGCACAGACGTGCCGCTGGCCTGTCTGTCAGACAAGCCGCAGCCGCTCTTCAACTATTTCAAACAGCTCTTCGCACAGGTCACCAATCCCCCTATCGACCCCATCCGCGAAGAAATGGTGATGTCGCTCATCAGCTACATCGGCACAGAGCGCAACATTCTGGATGAAGAGCCTGAGAACTGTCACACGCTCAAGCTCCCGCATCCGATCCTCACTAATCGCGACCTCGAAAAGCTGCGCCGTGTTTCGTCGGGCGATCTGCTCGCCACCACGCTTTCCACCGTCTTCCGCGCTGCGGAAGGAGACGAAGGCATGCGGCGCGCGCTCGACGAACTCAGTAATCGCGCAGCCTTTGCTGTCTCCAACGGTTACACGCTCCTCATTCTCTCCGATCGCGGGGTCGATGCCTCCTACGCGCCCATCCCCAGCCTGCTTGCCATGGCTGCGGTACACAACCGGCTCGTCAGGGATAAGACCCGCACGCAGGTAGCGCTCATCATTGAGAGCGGCGAGCCCCGCGAAGTCATGCACTTCGCCCTGCTCATCGGATATGGCGCCAGCGCCATCAATCCCTATCTGGCCATTGAGACGTTGCACGACCTCAAGCGGCGCGGGCTGCTGCCGCACAACATCACCGGGAATCAGGCAGAAAAGAACTTCACCAAGGCAATCAACAAGGGCCTGCTCAAGACCTTCTCCAAGATGGGCATCAGCACGCTGCAGAGCTATCGTGGCGCTCAGGTGTTTGAGGCCGTGGGCTTGAACGAGGCGTTGATCAACGCCTACTTCCCCGGAACGGCCTCGCGCATTGAGGGCGTGGGCCTGGACGTGCTCGCACGCGAAGCACGGGTGAAGCATGACTACGCCTTCCGGCCGCTCACGGAATCTGAAACCGAGCTTGTCGTCGGCGGCCAGTACCAGTACCGCGAAGGTGGGGAGTATCACCTGCTCAATCCGCAGACCATCAGCAAGCTGCAGCATGCGGTGCGCCAGAATAATCCCACCACCTTCCAGGAATACACCGACCTGCTCGACGATAAGAACCGCCAGCTCTGCACGCTGCGCGGCCTGCTCAATCTGAAGTATTCCGACAACCCCATCCCGATCGAGGAAGTGGAGCCGGCCAAGGAGATTGTCAAGCGCTTCACCACCGGCGCCATGAGCTTTGGCTCCATCAGCAAGGAAGCGCACGAGACGCTGGCCATAGCCATGAATCGCCTTGGCGGCATGTCCAACACGGGCGAGGGCGGTGAGGACGAGGCACGCTTCACGCCGGACCCGAATGGCGACTCGCGCCGCAGCGCCGTAAAGCAGGTGGCCAGCGGAAGATTTGGCGTCACCACCAACTACCTGGTCAACGCGGACGAACTCCAGATCAAGATGGCGCAGGGCGCCAAGCCCGGCGAAGGCGGCCAGTTGCCCGGCCACAAAGTGGACGACGTCATCGCAAAGACGCGTCACTCCATCCCCGGCGTGGGCCTCATCTCGCCTCCGCCGCACCATGACATCTATTCCATCGAAGATCTCGCGCAACTGATCTACGACCTCAAGAACGTCAACCCGAAGGCCCGCATTGCCGTCAAACTGGTCTCAGAGGTGGGCGTAGGCACGGTGGCGGCAGGCGTCGCCAAAGCCCATGCCGACGTCGTGCTTATCTCTGGCGACACAGGCGGCACGGGCGCTTCGCCGCTCAGTTCCATCAAGCACGCAGGACTGCCCTGGGAGCTTGGTCTTGCCGAAACGCAACAGGTTCTGCTGCTCAACGATCTGCGCAGCCGCATCAAGGTTCAGACAGACGGCAAGCTGCAAACTGGCCGCGATGTCGTGATTGCCGCTCTGCTGGGCGCTGAGGAATTCGGCTTCGCCACCACGCCGCTCATCACCATGGGCTGCATCATGATGCGCAAGTGCCACCTGAACACCTGCTCGGTGGGCATTGCCACGCAGGACCCGGTCCTGCGCGCCCGCTTCCAGGGCCAGCCGGAGCACGTGGTCAATTTCTTCTTCT
>JAJXXG010000142.1 GCA_021781255.1 Acidobacteriota bacterium | reverse complement strand
GCTGCGGCCACGCCGTCATAGGTCGCGTCCCAATCCGACATCAGCACGCCCTGGAAGCCCCAGTCGCCCTTCAGCACCTTCAGGTTCAGGAACTCATTCTGGGTGGCGTGGGAGCCGTTAATCAGGTTGTAGGAGTCCATCACCGAGTCCACATGCCCCTTGGTCACGGCAGCCTCGACCGCCGGCAGGTAGAGTTCGCGCATGGTGCGTTCGTCCGCCTCCACGTCCACGTTGTGGCGGTTGTACTCCTGGTTGTTCAGCGCGTAGTGCTTCACGGTGGCTATCACGCCCTGCGACTGCACACCCTCGATATAGGGAACCACGATAGCGGAGTTCAGATAGGGGTCTTCAGACAGGTACTCGAAATTGCGCCCGTTCACCGGCGAGCGCGCGATGTTGACTCCTGGGCCGAGCAGGAAGTTGACGCCACGGGCGCGGGCGTCTTTGCCCAGGCTTTGGCCCAGCTTGCGGGCAAAGTCTGTGTCCCACGTTGCGGCCAGAGCCACGCCGCCGGCATAGGCGGTGGTCGGCCCCCAGGTGCGCACGCCAACCGAAGCATCGGACATCTTGAACCGCGGCAGGTCGATAGACGGCTCCGCGTGGGTAAACATGCTGTCCACACCGCCGATCAGCTCAATTTTCTGTTCCAGGGTGAGCTTGGACAGCAGGGCGCGGGCCTGTGCCTCGATTGCGGGCGAGTCCGGTGCCGGAGCCTGCGCCGGAGCCTGCAGAGCCGCTGTGGTCAGGCACGCCAGCAGCAGAGAAGCCTGGCATGCCATTCTGAACGACAAAAACGATTGAGTACGGGAGTTTGATTGGCTTTTCATAACGCGAAGAAGGCTAACGCATTTGCCCCATGCATGTACACCGCTTTTGAAGGGCGGCATTTCCACGGAAAGCAGCTTTTGCAATCACTTGGAGTTCGCCCCGTCTTCCGTCATGTGATTTAAATCACAACGCAGGGTGAATCATGTCACTGCCCGGCCTGCTGCAGGGGGCGCAGACTCGGTATCCAATAGGGCAGTAAGGCACGGCGCCGCAAGCGGTGCAGTGGCGATTTCTGGAGACGCAACCGTCGGCAGACACCCGGCTCCCGGCTTCTGAGGGAGCGGTGGGCCGCGCGGCAGTCCTCCTCTGTTGGATGTGCTGCGCGGCGTCGGGAGGCATCGATGAGCTTCGAGTCCGGGTTGAAAACCATTGTTGTCGCGACGGATCTGGACGACCGTTCCGGAGCTGCGCTTGAGTATGCGCGCAAGCTTGCTTCGGCTTACGGTGCGCGCATCGTTCTGGCGCACGGCATTGACCCCATGGATTACGCCTCGGTCGAGTCTGTCCCCGGCCGCGTGAAGAGCACCATGCCGGAGCAGGCCAGGGCTGTTCTGGAGCAGATGGCCGCCGATCTGCTGCGCGCGGGCATCCACAGCCATTCCGAAGTGCGGCAGGGCGAAGTGACGCAGATGCTTTTGGATGTGGCGCGCCAGTACGAAGCCGACCTCATCGTGATTGGAACGGAGGGCAGTCGCGGCGCGGGGCCTGTGGTGGTTGGTTCGGTTGCGGAGCAGTTGGTTCGGAAGGCGCCCTGCGCGGTCATGGCCGTGGCCGCGGACTGGAACGCCGGCCAGTTCCGTCCCACGCCGGGCGGCCCGGTGTTGCTGGCCATGGAGCGGAACGAGGCGATGAGAGCGGCGGTGGCTACCGCCATGTCGCTGGCGGAGACCTTTCAGCGAACCCTTCTGGTTCTTCACGCGCGAACTGCAGCCGAGGCTTCTTCCTTTCTGAATCCCTCGGCGACCAGGCTCGAGGATTTTGGCATTCGGGCAAGCGGACGCTGCCCGGTGCGTTGCATCGTGAAGGACGGCAAGCCGGCCGACGTCATTGCCGAGGCCATTGAGCAGTATCATCCGGGCGTCCTGGTGATTGGGGCCAAACGCACCAGCCAGACGCCTGGGCCGCACGGCACCGCCTTTACCTTGCTGGCCCGGTCGCGCGTTCCGGTGATTTGCGTGCCGCCGGATACCGTGGCCAGCCCCGCAAAGTGGGAGCCAGGCCTTCCCGCAGCGGCAAGCAACCGTTAGGAGCACGTCGGAGCGGAAATTTTGATCAAATCGGAGCCTGACCTTGGGAATGCAAAAGCCTGGCTCCTGAACACTTATTTGAATTTGTAGTCGCAGTATTGATTGGCACGATTTGGAGTCTGTGGCATCGCCAGGGAGTAACTCAGGAGGCATGTGCCCGAAGGAAGAGAGCTGGAAGGTGGATTGCCGGCGAGATCTGCGGCAGGAGCGCAGTACAGGCAGTACCGGAGGAGGCAAGGAGAGATTTGACGATGCAACCAGAGGCAAGTACCGGGCAGGCACAGGGTGCGGCGCCGCATCCGCTCGTGGAATTGCTGGCTTGCCCGCCTGAGACTGAAAATCTGCTCAACTCCTCGGCCCAATGCGTCGAGTTCGATGCGGGTGAGACTGTCTTTCGCCAGGCGGACGATTGCGGCGGATTGTATGTAGTTGTTTCAGGGCAGCTGGTGCGCAAGGCGGAGCGAAGGGAAGCAAGGCTGACGCTGGGGTCTGTGCGGGCCGGGGAACTGGTGGAGCTGGCAGCCGCGCTGGGAGACAGGCGACATACCTACACGCTTACCGCGCTGACGCCTGCATCGCTGCTGCTGTTGCCGATCGAGTCGCTGAATAAGGCGTTTGAGGCACATCCTCCGCTGAGAATGCAGTTGCTGGAAGAGCTGGCGCGCGAGGTCTCCCGTGCTTACAGGACGTGTCGCGCCGCGCGCATAGTGCTCGCTCGCCGCAATGGCGGGAGTGCCCGATGTGCTTGAAAGCTGAATGTTTGCCGTGAAATTGCCGTCTGCGGCATGCACTTGTTCGTTCGTCGGCGCATACGGAAAATCCCTGCCTTGCGGCCCGTAAAAGTGCGATATACTTTAGCTTGACTTACGAGAAAAGTATGTCTGGACTTCATTCTCATCGCCCCCCGGAAGATTGCCTGAACTGTGAGCACCGCCATTTGCGGATGTTCTGCAATCTCACTCCAGAGGCGTTGCAGGACTACGACAGCATCGGCATCATGATGAGCCATGCTCGCGGCGCCAAATTGTTCTCAGAGGGCGATCAGGCGCGCAATGTTTTCGTCATCTGCTATGGCCAGGTAAAGATCTCCTCTACCTCCCGCGACGGCAAGACGATGATCCTCAAGATCGCCGGTCCAGGCGATGTGATGGGACTGAGCGCGGTGCTGGCCAACGTTCCCCATGAAGTGACCGCTGAAGCCATTGAGCCCTGCCAGGTCAAGACGGTGCGCAAGCAGGAGTTTGTCGATTTCCTGGGCCGCCACGGCATAGCCAGCATGCATGCGGCGCAATCGCTCTCAGGCGAATATCTCACCGTCTTCCACGACGCCAAGAGGCTCGCCCTTTCCGGTTCGGCGGCGGGGCGTCTGGCCCGGCTCCTTTTGGACTGGGGCCGCTCATCTGCCAACGGCAAACCCGAAATCCGCTTCACCATGGCTCTTACGCACGAGGAGATCGCCCACATGGCGGGAACCTCACGCGAGACGGTCACGCGGCTTCTGAACCAGTTC
>JAJXXG010000088.1 GCA_021781255.1 Acidobacteriota bacterium | reverse complement strand
GCGAACTCACCTACTAACTGGTTCACCTCCGCCTTCGAGCGCCCGTACAGCACAATCGTCAGCGAGAAGTCTCCCAGTGATTGACCATCGCCGAGCGCGCGAAGACAGTCGCCCAGGTTCTCGATGTCGGCCTGCTTGGATTCATCGACCAGAACGTCGCGTGGGTTGGTCCTGGTCGCATCGTTGCCCATCTGCGAGACGAATCCGGTCTTCGACATGTTGAAGTGGCGGCGACGTTTGTTCACTTCCTTGCGCGCTTTGTCCGTCGAGAGTGGCGTCCATTCCGTCACAACATAGAAGTTGGCCGGAATCTTGAGCAGCGCATCCAGCACCAGGGGACGGGTTTCCGTGATAGCCTCCTTCATCGTCAATATCCGAACGACGTGATCGCCTACGCGCAGATGATCGCGTTCAGCCTCGATATTTGAGTTCACGACCTGATAATCGAGAAACTGTGTGCTCTGCGGTTTGCCCGCGATGCGCCACTCGTCATAGTTGAGAAGCCGCCGAAAGAAGTGGAACTGCTCTTGCTGCTCCAGAATTTCGATCTCCATGAAGTCAGCAAGCTGCCGCATGAATCCCTGCACTCGCTGCGTCAGCCGCGCGAGGTCATGCTCTATCTGCGACCGCAGCAACGTCTTCATCGCTTCTGACGTGAACTGCATCTTCAACTCCTCAAGAGCGCCAGCAGGATCGCGAAAGATCTGAGTGAATGCTGCGCTGATCCCGGTCTTCGACCGTGCGCCTTCGAGGACGATGCAGTAAAAGATTTCGACTTGATAAAGATGCTCCCGCTTCGCATCGAAGAACCGCCGCCGCTGATCGATGGCAGCTTCCACGACGGGATCGTTGTAGCGGGCAAACGGAATCTCTGGCCGATTCGACTTGAAGAGGTACTGATAGACATGGAAGCCGGTACCAAAGGCTTTGAGGGCCGCTTCCAGTCGCTTCACCGCATATTCTTGTTCGCCAGAATCGAGGCTCTCGTAGTCCACGCCCGGTATGCGTAAGACCATCCCGAGGTCGCCGGACTTGGTCAGGAACGCCGTTTCGTCCCAGAAGCCAAAGAGATTGATGTGCGCGTTCAGCGCAGCCGATTCCTTCCACGGCTTGATGGCTTTGTCGATGCGAAACATCAGACCACCTCCACACGTGGGACGCTCTGCTTGGCCGCGTCATAGCGCAGCTTGTATTTCTCCGACTTGGCAAGGATGTGCAGAAAGGCAGGATCGCTCGTTGTCACCCAATGGCCGAAGGCGTAGCCGCCGATGAAGACAGCGATCCCGGCAAGGATGCTGTTGAAGAGGTTGAATGCTCCCACTGCGCCAACGCAGACGAGGTAGAACAGACTGCGTTCGACGCCCATATAGGTGAGGGGCTTATGCAGGCTCTTGAAGACCCGGTTTTTCCGCTTCGGTTGTGGCTTCACGTCTGCCATAAGCCCCTCGTTGTGCTCGCTGTGGTGGATGGTTGCGAGTGGACGGGCGAGTGTATCTACACACCCCAAAGCCAACTCAGGACGTTCACAGCGAGAACGGCAATTCCGGTTCCGGCGGCGACTCCGGCCAGCGCCCTTTTCGCGCCGGGTTCTCCGTGTGCGAATCCGTAGCCCCCGATCACGATGGCGATCAGGCTCGCGACCCTGGCAATCGTTCCGGTGAAGAGCGTTTCGAGGGCGGTGAATCCGCTGTCAAAGGGCGAGCCGCCCGCCTGAGCAAGCGCGGCAACGGGAAAGAACAAGGGCAATGTAGCCATCAAAATGATTGGCCACCCGGACCTGCGATAACTCTTGCTTCCACGTGTGCTGTGTTGGCAAATGTTCCAATGTCTGCGCATCGAATCCTCCGATTGCCCATGCGGGCTGATTCATCTGCCGCAAGCGTAGGTCGGATGTACAAGGCCGTCCAATACTTGTTTTCTATCGGCCTATAAACGCTGCGGGCAGCGACGGGGATCGCGCATCACGCTACCTTATCGCTCACCCCAGCAGCTTCATTTGCGCAGGCACTCTGTCGCGCAAACCAGATTCTTTTGCCACTTTCTTCCGGCCAGTCACCAGCGTTCTTGCCGCATTCTTCAACTCACAGGCAAGCAACGCCAGATGCGAAGCGCCTTCACTCTTCCGATACACAAAGGCGGACTCTGCGATCAGCTCCACCCCGGCAATCTGCCGTGCAACTAACTCCGGATCCAGGCTGCGGCTTTCGCGTACCAGCGCATAGCCGAGTCCCCGCTTGACCATCCACTGCACGTCATGAGGCGTCGTGCACAAGTGACGTGGCTGGATTGCTATCCCTGCGCGACTGAGTGTGGTATCGAGATACGAAAAGAGTTCCGGGTGCTGCTTGGGATCGAAGGTAATGCAGAGCTTTCCAGCAATCTGGCGGGGGAGGATCACATCTGCCGATGCCAATGGATCGTCCTTGCGCAGACAAAGGAGCAATCTCTCACGGGCTATCGGTTGAATCACCAGATCATTCGCCTTCAGCGGCGTCGTCACAAGCGCGGCGTTGATCTCTCCGTCGCCGAGCCATGCAAGTAACTGGGACGTACATTGTGGACTCGGACGAATGTCACTCTCTGGGAACAGTCTTTGATAACTCGCAAAAGTGCGCTCTACCAGAGCGTGTTCAATGAACAAAGAGAAGCCCAAGACCAGTGGCGGAGCGGTGCCACGATCAATCGCTTGCACGGCATCGAATGTCTGGTCGCGCAGACGCAAAGCCTGTTCGGCATAGGCAAGCAAGGCCGCACCCGCTGGAGTCAGCATGACACCGGTCTTCTCACGGACGAAGAGCTGGGCCGGAATCCCCTCTTCCATCTGCTTGATCTGTGTGCTCAGCGCGGGCTGAGTGAGATGAAGACGGTCGGCAGCGCGGGTGAAATTGCCTTCGCGCGCAACTGTCAGAAACGACCTCAAATGGCGGAACTCGACAAGCTCATACATGCTGCACCACCCGGAAGCTCAACGTAGACCGTGGTCAACAGTACAAGGCAAGAGAGACGTACAAGATATGCAGCACTTATGCTTTCTATTTCGAGCTTAACTTGATCCGGGCGTCAAGACTCCCGCATACAAATTCACCAAGTTTTATTGCTATCAGCAAAACTCTGAGGGAAAGTGTTCATTGTAGGTGTCAATAAAACGCGTTTATGCCGCCATCCATGAAAGCTATTGCTCCATAAAGAAGAAGGATTGGACTTAGGTCAAACGTAGGTGCACCATCGACACGGGTGAAATTTAAGCGACGGGGGTCTCGATGTCCGTTTCCAGCCAGAGCGTTGATCAGAGCCTCATTGCAAACTCTGCGATCTCGAATTCCGGCCGCAAGCCGCCTGCTTCCGAATCATGGACACCGGAGCCTCTTCTCGATAGTGAAGAGGCCGCCGCCATCATGAAGGTTCATCCCAAGACCCTCCAGAAGCTTGCCCGCCAGGGCCGCATTCCCGGAGTTCACGTCGGAAAGCTCTGGCGCTTTCGAGCGTCGGTAATAGAGGCATGGATTGCTCAGCAGATGGCCAGTTGAAATCTGCTCGACCTCTGCCGCAGGCGGCTTTATCCTTGGAGTAAGCCATTCGTGCCGCCTGGGAAT
>JAJXXG010000993.1 GCA_021781255.1 Acidobacteriota bacterium | reverse complement strand
CGTGTTGCATGCATCCCGCATTCGCTGGCCGCCGGTTTCGCGGCTTTCTTGCACCGTGGAGAGAATATGGCCAACGTCGCTTAAAATCCTGTTATGTGCGGAATTGTAGGTTACGTTGGACCTAAAAAGGTGGTCCCTGTCATCGTCGAGGGACTGCGGCGTCTCGAATACAGAGGCTATGACTCAGCGGGCATTGCCCTTGGCAGGCCCGGCAGCGAAAAGCTGGAAGTGTGGCGCGCTCCGGGAAAGCTGGGGAACCTGGAAGCTGTGCTGCGCGAGCATCCCCCCGAGGGAACCTTTGGCATTGGACACACGCGCTGGGCCACGCACGGCCGGCCGACGGAAGAAAATGCGCATCCGCATCGTGACTGCACCGGGCGCATCGTCGTCGTGCACAACGGCATCGTGGAGAATTATCTGGAGCTGAAGCGCGAGCTTGCCGCGCTCGGCCATCAATTCGTTACCGAAACAGATACCGAAGTGATTGCCCACCTCATCGAACAGGTGCAGAAAGATGCAGACGCTGCCGGCCGGCCCCTCGTGCTTGAGGATGCGGTGCGTCATGCGGTCAAGCGGCTGACGGGCGCGTATGCCTTGGGTGTTTTAAGCGCGGCGGAGCCTGACAAGATTGTTGTCGCCCGCCTGGGCCCGCCTGTCATTATCGGCGTTGGCGAGGGCGAGGCTTTTGTCGCCAGTGACGTTCCCGGCATCCTGCATCATACGCGCAATATTTATTTCCTGGCCGACGGCGATATGGCAATCCTTACGCCGGCCGGCGTGACCCTCACAGACTTTGACGGCCAGCCGGTACGGCGCGAATTGACCCGCGTGCAGTGGGATCCCATCCAGGCGGAAAAGGGCGGCTACAAGCACTTCATGCTCAAGGAAATCTGGGAGCAGCCGCGCGCCGTGACCGACACGACCATGGGACGTGTCTCGCTCGATTCAGGCAAGATCTTTCTTGGCGAGATGGAGATCCCCGACGAAGAGCTTGCCTCGGCCTCCAGCATCAACATTGCCGCATGCGGCACCAGTTGGCACGCCGCACTGACCGGCAAATATATCATCGAGCGCCTGGCGCGTCTCCCCGTCGATGTGGACTATGCGAGCGAGTATCGGTACCGCAATCCCATTCCCGACCGCAACGCGCTTGGCCTCCTCATCACCCAATCCGGCGAAACCGCGGACACGCTTGCGGCGCAGCGCGAGATGAAGATGCTGGGCTCGAAGACCGTGGCGATTTGCAATGTGGTCGGGGCCATGGTCGCGCGGGAAGCCCACGGCGCAATCTATACGCATGCGGGACCGGAGATTGGCGTGGCCTCCACGAAGGCATTCACGTCGCAACTGACGGCGCTGTTCCTGCTGGCCATGAAACTGGGCCAGCTTCGCGGCCGCCTCGACAAAGAGCAATCGGTGGCCTACATCGAAGAGCTCAGCCGTCTGCCGGCAAAGATCGATGAGGTTTTGCGCTCGACTTCCGCGCAATGCGAACAGCTCGCCAGGGAATTTGCCAACGCCCGCGACTTTCTGTATCTTGGCCGCGGAATTCACTTCCCGATCGCGCTCGAAGGAGCGTTGAAGCTGAAAGAAATCTCCTACATCCACGCCGAGGGCTATCCCGCCGGCGAGATGAAGCACGGGCCCAACGCGCTGATCGATGAGACTTTGCCGGTGGTTGTGCTGGCCACCCGAGACGCGGCCGACCCGGCATCGAAGCTGCGTTATGAGAAGACGCTCTCAAATGTTCAGGAGGTCACGGCGCGCAGCGGCCGTGTGATTGCCGTTGCCACCCAGGGCGACAGTACCATCGGCGAACTTGTCGAACACGTCATTCACATTCCCCCCGCGCCGGAGATGCTTGTGCCGCTGATCGAGATCGTTCCCCTGCAACTGCTGGCGTATTACATCGCAATCCGCCGGGGCTGCGACGTTGATCAGCCGCGGAATCTGGCGAAGAGCGTAACGGTCGAGTAAAGAGGAAGGGTGGTTATTTCGCGGCTGTGGCCGCGGGAGAAGGTTGCGGCGCGGGCTGGCCTTTCACGTCCGGCCCCAATTCCGGGCACACTCGCGCCAGATCGTCGGCAACCATTCGCCCAAATACCTGGGAGCCTCGTGGGTTGAGATGCGTGCGATCCAGTTTCACGCCCGCCGCGTCAGGATGGCCCACCGCATCGAACTCATCTGCCTGTGCCTGGGTCATCGTCTTCAACAGGCGCGTACTCCGGGCGTTCAAATCGATGACAGGCACATCTTCTTCTTCGGCAACCCGCTTTGCCGCGCGCGCGTAAGCCGTCAGATCCTCAACCAGCACGCCATCTTTATAGTTGCGGCGCGAGAGTGAGGTGACGATGACGGGACGCGCGCCCTCGCTGCGCGCCTGCTCGATGTAGCGGCGCATGTTGGCGGCATAGGTCGTATCCGGGTCCGTCTCGCGCGCCGGTCCTTTGCCGGGCTGATCGTTGTGTCCAAACTGGATCAGGATATAGTCGGCGTGTTGCGCAAGCACGTCGTTCCAAACCCCTTCGTCGTAGTAGCTCTTCGAGCTGCGTCCGTTGCGCGCCAGGTTGATGCAGTCGACATTCGGCGTCAGGTCGGCGCAGAAACCCGGACCCCAACCGCCGCCGTTGTTCACGGTCGAGTCGCCGGCAAGGACGATTTTCACCGGCGCTCCATGCAGAATCGCGACCGTGCGCTGCAGGCTCGGCGGCAGCGCCGCGGCCTCGGGCCGGACATATTGCGCCAGCGCGGGAACGGCCTTGCCCATATCGACGGCCACCATGCGTCCGAAGACGTAAGAGCCCGCTGCATTCAAATGGGTCTTGTCGGGAATGGTGTTGCCCGCGGCATCCTTCTTGGTGATGCCGAGCGCTTCGGCCTGGGTCTCGGTCAGCGTGTCGAGATAGGCAATGCTGCCGGCCTGCAAGTCGATCAGCGGCGTGTGTTCCTCGGCTGCAACTTTCTTCATCGCCTCCGCGTGAGCCAGCAAATCAGAGTGAATCTTGCCGTCGCTGCCGTAGTAGCGCCGCGTTAACGGAGTTACGAGAATGGGAACGATGCCGTGCGCGCGAGCCTCTTCCACATAGCGCTTGAGATTCGCAGGGTATTCCGTGCCGAGGTCGGTTTCGCGCGGGAGGTGCTGTGCCGACTCCTCGTCGTTGTGGCCGAACTGAATGAGCATGTAATCCGGCTTGTCGGAAAGCGCTTTTTCCCAGTAGCCCTCGTTGTAATAGGTCTTGGTGCTGGCGCCGCCCTTGGCATCGTCGATGCAAAGCGCAGCGCCGGTCAGGTTGGCGCAGAACCCCAATCCGTAGCCGGCACTCCTGGTTTGTGTGGAGTCGCCGATCAGGGCAATCCGCACCTTGGCCGGCGGCGCGGCCGTGCTCGCCTGCGGCTGCTGCGCGCAAACTGCGAATGAAACCGGTAACGCCGCAGACAGCAATACTCTGGAGAGCAGTCTCATGCAATCGCTCCAACTCTGAAATTGGCAGTTGCGCAGACCTCGGTTCACAGAACAATGAAGTTCTCGTGCCGGGAAGTGCCCATCCGGCAGAGTTCATTGTCCCGCGGGCTGGCGGAAGCCTCTACGATTCTATCG
>JAJXXG010000700.1 GCA_021781255.1 Acidobacteriota bacterium | reverse complement strand
CTCGATCACCGCGGCCCCGGCGCCTGCGGCTTCCTTCTCACCCGCAAATCGAAAACGCCTCGGATCAACTCCGAGGTGCCAGCATAGCTACATCACCCGAGGCGTTTCCGATCTTGCCTAGCGGTGAACCGCTCGGAACGATCAGGAGCTCTCAGAAAACCTTGCGATAAAGCCGACTCTTGAGAATCTATCTGAGCCAGTGAGTCCAATGACCAAGAGACGGGGTGCCTGCACTCATCCTGCTGGTGCAGGCCGCGCTGGCCATCCAGCGCCTCTGGTTCGCACCGGCGGAGGCAGCAAACCCCTCCCGGGCCTGAAGAAGGTAGGACTTCAAGCGGTCCTTCCTACCCCATGACAATCTGAGGGATGCTTCACTACAATGCGGCGATGTTTAAAATGATTGCTGCCGCATCGTTGCTACTCGCTGCGTTCTCTGCAGCCGGACAGACTTCTGGAAGTCAATCCCAGGGGCTACCGACGGACCCGCGCGCGATCTTCAAAGCCGCAGCCCCGCTCTATGACTTCAATGACCCTGCGCTCAAGCCCTGGCACATGAAGGCGCATTATCAGCTTTATGACGCATTGGGAAAGCCGGGAGAAACAGGCACATTCGAATACTGGTGGGCCAGTCCAAAAGTTCATCGCCGCACCTGGACCCGCCCCAGCGCCAGCCGGTCGGAGTGGAGTACAGCGGACGGCAAGCATTTCTACCAAGCCAGTGGGGAGGCGCTCCATTACTTCGAGCGGGACCCCATCTCGAGGATTCTGCGGCCTTTGCCGGCACCCGCTGTGCTGGACAGTCCTCAGATGGTATTGCAGAGCAAAATGGCGAAGGCAGGCGGTATTCAATTTCACTGTGTCATGCTCGTACCCGAAAAAGCAGCGGCGCAGGAGGGTAGTTCCACTGTACTGGGGTCATTTCCAGCGTATTGTTTTGATCCCAAGGCTCCGGTGCTGCGATTTTCCTACAGCGAACGGATCTTCACGACTGTATACAGTCGCATTGAACAGATGCAGGAACGCAACCTGCCGATGGAAGTACGGGTCATGGCGGAGGACCGAACGGTCTTTTCTGTGACGGTGGACTCTGTCACGTCGTTCGACCCTGCAAATGCTGCACTCAAGCCGCCTGTCGATGCCACGGAGATTCCTACACCGAATGTTTCGCTTTCTTCCGGAGTAGCAGAAGGTGCGCTCATCAAAAAAGTGCCGCCGGAATACCCGCCAATAGCAGTGCTTGAGAAACTGCAGGGTACCGTACTCATTCACGCCAGGATCGGTACAGACGGGAAAATTTATGATCCAGAGGTGGTCATCTCTCCGGGCTCTGTGTTGACCAAGGCTGCGCTGGATGCGGTGACTCAGTGGCAGTATCGGCCGTATCTTTTGCATGGCCATCTGGTTGAAGTCAGTGCAAACATCCACGTGATCTTTGTCACGCCTCGCTAAGACAGGCTAAACCCACGAGAGATGTGTCTGCTTGGCGCCTAGTGGCTCATGGACGCGGCCCTTGCGGAGACGCCGCTGATCTCCGCAGCGCGTGCTTCTGCGTAGGCCGCCGCGCCCATCAGCGCGGCGCGGCTTTCCAGAATGATGCGTACCGGCATGTTGACCAGTAGCTGGCTCAGGCGGCCTTTGTCGGTAAAGGCCTTCATGAAGAGGCCATCCTTCAGCCTCTCCAGGATGCGCGGCGCGATACCGCCGCCCACGTAAAGGCCGCCGACAGACAGAATCTTCAGCGCCAGGTTGCCTGCCTCCGCCCCATAGGCGGAGACGAACATGTCCAGCGCCTTCTCGCAGATTTCGCTTTTGGCGGCCAGCGCCACTTCCGTGATGACAGCGTTGGGGTCTTCAGAGGCGATGCGCGCGGCCAGCCAGTTCGGTTCATCCAGCCCCCGCACCTCGCGCAGAAACTCATAGATATTGGTCAGGCCCATGCCGCTGACGACACGCTCAAAGCTGATGCGCCCGTTGTACTTCTGCTTGAGGAAGCGCAGCAGGTCGATCTCGTCCTCATTGCGCGGTGCGTAGTCGGAGTGGCCGCCTTCGGAGGGAAACGGCAGGTGGTGGTGCCCGTTCCAGGCCAGGAAACACTCGCCCAGGCCTGTGCCGGCGGCGACCAGTGCGCGGTTGCCAATCTGGCCAGGGTCGCCCTCGCTCAGCGTGTAGATCTGGTCTGGCGACAGCTCGGCAATGCCGTAGCCGTTGGCCTCCAAGTCATTGATAAGAAAGACATGCTGGATGCCGAGGTTGGCTGAGAGTTCGCGGTTGTCCAGCGTCCAGGGCAGGTTGGTCAGGCGCAGGCGGCCGTCGCGTACCGGGCCGGGCACGCCAAAACACGCCGCCGTCACTTTGTCCGCGCTCAGGAACTCTTTAACGATCTCTTCCAGCCCGGTGTAGTTCTTGGCCGGATAGCGCTCTTCGCGGGTGTATTTAAGCTTCCCATCGACAAAGTCATACAGCGCCAGATAGACCTTGGTGCCGCCCACGTCCCCTGCCAGAATCATCGTTCCATCTCCAGAACCCCGCAGCCTTCCCCATCGGTTGCGGGCAGAAGCGCAGCAGCGGCCTTATCCAGAATCAGTGTGAGTATACCGCCTGAGGGCCAAATCAGTTGACTGGGAAGGCGCTCCGGATCGCGCGGCCCCATAAAGACCTCGTGAATCCGGGCCGCCTTGTCCGCTCCGCCAATCAGGAAGAAGACTGAGTCCGCGTGGTTGATCACCGGCCATGTCAGGGTAATCCGCCAGGCATCTTTGTTTTCAACGTGGTTGGCGGTCACCAACCGCCCCATCTCATGCACGGCCGCCGAGTAGGGAAACAAGGATGCGGTGTGGCCATCGCCGCCCATGCCCAGCGCAATCACGTCGAAGCGCGGGCTCTCCGCGCCTTCCAGCCGAAACGTATCCCGCAGCATGGACTCGTAGCGCGAAGAGGCCACCTGCGGATCGAGTTCGCCTTCCATGCGATGGATCTGCTCAGCCTTGAGCGGCACATAGTTCAGCAGAGTCTCACGGGTCATGCAGTAGTTGCTGTCGGGATGGTCGGGAGGAACGCAGCGCTCGTCGACCCAGTAAATATCAAGTTTGTCCCACGGCATGGCGTGACGCCAGATCTGCTTGGGGTCCGCCAGCAGCTGAAAGGCCGCCTTGGGCGTGGAGCCGCCGCTGATCGCGATCCGCGCACGGCCGCGCGCGGCAATGGCCGCCTTAGCCTGCGCAACCAGATGCTCTACGGCACGCCGCGCCAGCGACGCGGCGTCCGGCTCAATGCAATACGTGACTTTGAGTCTACTTCCCATCGAGATCTTTCCCTCCGGGGGTGTGCTGCACACAAACCCTGCTGCTTGCTTGCCCAGTTGCAATTCAATCCAATATGGCCGTTTGGTTTGTCACCGATGGTTCGGCCCGGCGCCCGAGACAGTCATCTCGATTGGAAGAGATGAATCGATCACCCGGCCAAGCGGAAGGGTCAACGTAAGCCGCGCGCCCCCGCCTTCATGATTCGATGCAACAACGCCTCCTCGGTGTGCCCGGGCCACAGCCTCGACAAAGGCCAGCCCCAGCCCGTGCCCGCTGGATTGTCTGCCCTTCACCCGCTGTTCAAACAGATGCGGCAGAACCTCCGGCGCAAAACCCGGCCCGTCATCCTCTACCGTCAGCTTTGCCGCGTCTTCTTCGACGGTAAGGCTCAAACGGATCGAGCATCCGGACGGCACATGCTTCAACTCATTATCAAAAAGGTTTGAGATCATACGGTGCATCAGTGCCGCATCGGCCTGAATCCTGACCGGCCCCTGGCTTTGCAGCGTCACATGCATATTCTTCTCGCTCATCGAAGGCTCATAGAGATCCACCATCACGTGGAGCAACTCATCCAGGTCAATCTCGCTCCGCGATAGGCGCAGCGCATCCGCCTTGCCCTCGGCCACGTCGAGCGAAGTATTGAGGAACTCCGTCAGCCGGTCCAGTTCCTCAATGGCTGCGACGATCGGTTCGGCCTGTTCGCCGTGTCTTGCGGCAGAGAGAGACATCTCAAGCTTGCCGCGAATCGCAGTCATCGGACTGCGCAGGTCGTGCGCGAGCGCATCGGTAATGGTGTGCAACTGGTGCATCGAGCTTTCAATACGATCCAACATGCGGTTCAGCGTACGCGCCAGGTGCGCCACCTCATCATTCCGGGCGCTCATGGGCACGCGCGCATTCAGGTCGGAGTGGCCGATGCGCGATGCGGCCTCCGTAATATCGCGGACGTGGCTCAACATGCGGCGCGCGGTGTAGAAGACAATGGCAAAGCCCAGCAGCACCAGCAGCAACCACAGCATGATGAAGCGGAAACGCAGGTTGCGCAGCACACGCAGCTCGTCGCGCTCAGAGAGACCCAGGTAGATCCGGCTGCCATCGTCAATCTGCAATGCCACCACGCGAAAAGGAATCGCCGAGCCGGCTACGCGCACGTCTTGCGGTTCATCCGGCGGAAATGGCTGCTTCCGGATCGCGTTCAGGTAAGGTTCTCCGCTTCCGGCGCCCACCCACAGCGTCTGGGCCCCATCTCCGGCGGTTTGCAGAAAAAAGACAAGATCGTTTGTGTGGCCTTCGGAGCGCAGCCGGTTGGGCACTTCCTTGCCCGCCAGCTCCGCCACTTCGCTTACCACCCTGTCGTAGAGAGCATCCTTCGGCGTGTGCTCGGCTACATCGCCCAGTACCTCCACTTCGCCTGCCAGCCATGCATTCGTGCGCTGCCGGATGTCGCTGGAGACGAAACGATGGAGAAAAATAAAGACCAGCATGGTGCCGCAGGCAAAGGCCAGCGTCGCCCACAGCGAGATACGCCATGCCGCCGAATGCATCACCGGATTAACGGTCTTTGAGGACATAGCCCACACCTCGCAGCGTGCGGATCAGCGGCTGCTGCCCTTTCCCATCCACCTTGCCGCGCAGCCTGTAAATATGCACGTCCACGACGTTTGTATCCGGCTGAATGCGCATACCCCACACCTTGTCCAGAATCATGGAGCGTGTGACCACGCGCCCCGCGTTTCTGCACAGATACTCCAGCAGCACAAACTCCTGCGGCGTCAATTGCAGCACGAGTCCGCCGCGCGTCGCTTCGCGTCGCAGCAGGTCCAACTCAAGATCCTGCACCCGCAGCCGTGTTGCCTCGCCGGCTGCCGGGCTGTTGCGCTTCAGCAGATTGCGCAGCCGCGCCAGCAGTTCCGCCAGGGCAAAGGGCTTCGTCAGGTAGTCGTCGCCGCCCTGCTCCAGCCCGCGCACCCGATCATCCACCGAGCGCCGTGCGGAAAGGATCAGCACAGGCGCGGAAATTCCCATCTCACGCAGCCGCAGAATCAGGCTGATGCCGTCCCTGTCCGGCAGCCCAAGGTCCACAATTAGAATGTCGTGCGCCGACTGCGTAGCCATATCCTCTGCCTGCGCAGCGTTGCCCGCCACATCCACGCCGTAACCCGCTTCTTCCAGAGAATTCCGCAGGAACGTCTGAATATCGAGTTCATCTTCCACCAGAAGAAGCCGCATGAAAGGATATTAGTCGATGCAGGCAGGTGCAGGCAGGCGCTGCTTGGACCAGACATTTCTGGCGCGATCCAAGGCATTCGCAGGCTAGATTAAGTTGTCGTCATGAACGAGCCGATGCCGATCCAACCTCGTGTTGCACCGGTAACTTCATGCCCTGCTGCGGAGTCCTTCCGGCGCGCCTGATTTCGAAAGAATGAACAAATTGTCATCCGTTTTCAGCCCTGTTGCTGTCTCCCGTCGCGCTTGAGCTGCGTCTAAAAGGGTGCGTGTTGCTGGTTGGTATCTCGTTGACCTCGCAGCAGGATTCCCTGCGCGAGAGGCCTTTTGAAATTCATCACCCCATCATGAGGTTAAATGTGCCGGCGGAATTTGGCCTGGATGAACTGAATACTACGCAACTGGCGGAAGATTTTCGCGCTTTGTTGCCTGTGCCGGCCGGTCTCGATCCACACTTCGAGGCGGCCCTTTGCCATGTGCTGGAGAATCCCGGCAGTCTCGTTCGCCCGCGCATGGTGCTGCAGTTGGCTGCGGCTTATGGCTTGGAGCCCGCGCGCGCCAATCGGCTTGCCATTGCACTCGAATACTTTCATACGGCCTCATTGATCTTTGACGACCTGCCCTGCATGGACGATGCCACGCACCGGCGCAGCGCTCCCTGTGTCCATGTAGCGTTCAGCGAGCCGGGCGCAATTCTTTCCGCGCTCGCCCTCATCAACCGCGCGTATGCGCTCATCTGGCAAGCGCTGGCAGGCTCTCCCCCGGCGACACAGCCGCAGGTCATGGAGTATCTGGAAAAGCGCCTCGGGGTGGAAGGCCTGCTGAACGGGCAAAGCCTCGACCTGCACTATGCCACGCTGCCGCACACGCGCGAGACCACTGAGCGCATCGCGCATGGCAAGACTGTCTCGCTCATCCGCCTTACGCTTGTGCTGCCGGCTCTGCTGGCCGGCGCGCCTGAGCGCGAGGTGCGGCAGCTTGAGCGCATCGCTGCCTGCTGGGGGCTCGGGTATCAGATTGTCGATGACCTGAAAGATGTGCTACAAAGCGTAGCTGAGACCGGCAAGTCCGTGGCGCGAGATATCCTCCTCGACCGCCCCAACATGGCCACGGCCATCGGCATACCCAATGCTGTGGAGCGCCTGAACCGCCTCATCCGGCTTGGCGATCACACGTTGAAGCGCCTGCTCCGCACGAGGCCCGGCATCGAGTTCCTGGGAAAACTGCGCAGCGATCTGCAGGATGAGCTGAGCCGCGTGACAGAGAGTGCTTGCGAGATGACTCTGAAAGCGGAGTCATGATCTTCCTGCGCCTGATCCTGACAAATCTTCAGCGCCATCGCATCCGAACCTTCATCAGCATCGCCGGCATTGCGTTCAGCGTGGCGGCCATGATCACGGTTGTCACCATTCTGCAGGGCGCGATCGGCATGTTCTCCGGGATTCTATCGAGCGACAGCCAGCTCATCGTCTTCGAGCGCAATGTCTCAGACCTCTTCTTCAGCACAGTCTCGCAAACTGCGGCGGAACAGATCGCGAAGTGGCCTCTCGTTGCTCATGCCGACCCGGTTCTCTTCGGCATTGTCTCCAGCGCAGATCATCCCATCATCACTTGCTTCGGCGTTACGGCGCAAGATGCGCGCATCCGCAAAGCCTCGTGGATTGCGGGCAATCGCAGCGACTTCGGCATCCACGACGATGACGTGGTCCTGGGCGCGCGCGCCGCGGATTTTCTCCATGCGAACGTCGGCAGCGAAGTCCCGATCGGCCACGGCGTCTTTCGCGTCATTGGCGTGCTCAAGACCGCCAACGGATTTGAAGACGGGGGCGTCTTCATGCCGATCGCCTCGGCGCAGCGCTTCTTCCACAAGGACGGCTCTTCCGTTCTCACTATCAAGCTGCGTTCCGGCGGAGACGCCGACGCATTCAAAGCGAGGGTGAAGCAGCAGTTCCCCAATCTCATCGGTCTTGAGGATGCTGAGTTTACGCGTTCCTATTCGCAATTCAAGATCCTCAAAGCCACGGCATGGGCTGTGGGAGGGTGCGGCCTGCTGCTCGGCGGTCTGGGAGTGGCCAACACCATGATCATGTCGGTCTTCACGCGCATTCGCGAGATCGCCATCCTCCGCGTGAATGGCTTCTCCAATACACAGATCGCGAGCATGATCTTCGGCGAGTCCGCGCTGGTCTCCCTTGTTGGCGCGCTGTGCGGCCTCGCAGTCGGCATCGTGGCACTGTTCGGACTCAAGCTCATCCCCGCGCTCGACGGCTATATTGATGTCTCCATCCGCCTTGCCGTTCTGCTGATCGTCATCCTTCTCGCGCTCGTCACCGGCGTGGCGGGCGCGCTTTATCCGGCGATCTACGCCATGCGGATTCGTGCGGTGGAGGCGCTGCGCTTCGAATGACTACGCCCGACAATCCAGCCAGTCCCACAAGCAGCGTCGTACTGCACGCGCAGGACTTATGGAAGAGCTATGACGATGGCGCCATCACCGTGCTAAAAGGCGTTAGCTTCGATGTCCTGCAAGGCCAGACCATTGCGCTTTGCGGCCCATCCGGTTGCGGCAAAAGCACGCTGCTGCACCTGTTCGGCGGCCTCGATGCGCCAGACCGCGGCCACGTATCCGTGAATGGCTCGGAGGTTAATCGCCGGCGCGACCTGCTTCGTCTTCTGCGGCACGAGGTCGGCTTTGTGTTTCAACTGCATAACCTCATCCCCGATCTCACGCTCGAAGAGAACTGCATGATTCCCTGCGTGGCCGCGGGCACCGATCGCCGTGCGGCGCGCGAAAGGCTGCAGCAGCTTACTGAGCGAACCGGCCTGCGCCACCGCCTTGGTCACCGCATTCAGAAGCTCTCCGGCGGCGAGCGCCAGCGCACAGCTCTCTGCCGCGCTCTGATGAACCGTCCGAAGATTCTGCTGGCAGATGAACCCACAGGATCGCTCGATGAAGAAACCAGCGCAACGGTCTTTGATCTGCTGCTCGATCTGGCCGCCACTGAAGGCGTAACCTTGTTGATGGCCACGCATGACCGCGCGCTGGCGCAGCGCTGCGATCGCCTCCTTGAAATGCATGATGGACGAATCCATGAGCCCTTATCCCGCGAGTGACGCTTCGGCGCAGAAATCTCCGGCCGTCGCTTACGCCGCGTGGCATGGCCTGTTCTGGCTTGTTCTGGGCAACGCCATCGGCGTCCTGCTTGCCATCCTGCTTCTGCTGCCCTCGCTGAATGCCTGGCTCGGCGAGTGGACCTACGGTCGCTGGATGATGGTGCATATGAACGTCATGCTCTATGGCTGGAGCAGCATGCCCATGCTCGGCTTTCTCTTTCATGTGTACTGTGCGGACCGCGGCTCAGCCACCGCATGGTGCAGGCCGGTGCTCTGGGGGTGGTCCGCGGCGCTCGGCCTCGGCGCGCTCATGTGGCTTGCGGGTCACAGCAGCGGCAAGCTCTTTCTTGACTGGTCAGGCCCCGCTCGAATCGCATTTCCGCTGGCGGCTTTTGCCTTGTGGCTGCTGCTTGCCATTGCTTTTTTTCGTCCATCGCAAGCTGGCGGTGAAAGCAATCCGAAAGCCCGCGTCGCAAAATTCCTTGGCCTGCTCATCCTGCTCACCGTGCCAGTTGCGCTCTACATCGCATCCAGTCCCGGCATCTATCCCGCCGTGAACCCAGACACCGGCGGCCCTACAGGCACCAGCCAGCTTGAGTCCTCGCTTGCGGTCGTGCTGATTCTGCTCATCGTTCCCTACGGCATTACGCGGCGCAATGCGGCGCCGGCTTCGGCCGTTCGCATCGCATGGCTGCTGCTGCTGGCCGAGAGCCTGCTCTGCGCCGGTCTCAGCCGAGCTGACATCAGCCATCGCATCCCATCGCAATTCATGAGCCTGGGCGCAATGGTCCTTTGGCTGCCGCTTACGCCGGCCTACTATGCGGCTTTCGAGTGGCACGCAAACACGCGCGCATGGCGCAAGGCGATGCTCTGGTGGTGGGGCCTGCTGGTTGTCTCCGGATGGGTCCTGTTCCTGCCCGGCGTGCTCGATCACTTCAAGTTCACCGACGGCCTGGTGGGCCATTCCTTCACCGCCATAGCCGGGTTTCTCTCCGCGCTCATCATCCTGGTGATGGTTCAGTTGCTGGGCGAGGGCGGCTGGATCTTCACGCGATCCTGGTCGTTCCACCTGTGGAACTGGGGAGTGCTCGCATATGTCGTTGTCATCACCGCTGCGGGATGGTTGGAAGGCTCCAACCCTGCTTTCACGATCGTGCCCGGACCGGCGCGCAATCTTCTTTACATCCTTCGACTTCTCACGGGCATCTTGATGCTGGCGGCATCCCTGGAGTGGTTCCGCGACGCCTTTGTTTTGCTTGGCGAGCTGGACCCCGCGCGCACTAAGGTTCCACAGGAGAAAGTTGCATGAAGCATCCAGTCCTTCTTGGTTATCACGTCGTGGCAGGCATGTCGGATACCGTCACGGGCGCGCTGTTGATGGCCGCGCCGGTCTTCACGCTGAGCCTCATGCATCTGGCCGTGCCTGCCGATGCGCTGCCGTTCCTCTCGTTCATCGGGGCCTTAGTTCTGGCCGTGGGCTTGTCGTATCTCTACGGCGCCATGCTCGTCCGCCGCGGCGGCTGCACGTCCAAGATTGAGGCCCTGTGGCTCGTCACAGCCATCCTGCGCGGCTCAGTCGCAGTTTATGTGTGCGCTGCGGTGCTTTCCGGTGCTCTCGCGCCGGGTTGGATTGCGATTGCATTGTTCGACGGCGCGTGCGTCACGATTCAGGCAGCAGGTCTGCGCAGAGGCTGGTTGTTGCATGGCGACTGCTAAACAGGGTAATGCAGGAGTCCGTGGTGCGGGTCTTGTGTCCATCACCTACGTGTACTTCCTCATCTTTGCCCAGTTCGCATTCCTCAACAGGCTGGCCGCGCTCGGCATCGCCGGCGCGCAACTCAAAGCCGTCATGGCTGCCATGGCTGTGGGCGGCGTCGGGCTCAGTCTGCTCGCACCGCGCATCGCGCTCTGGCCTTCCGCGCAGTTGCGTCTGCGCGCGGGCTTTGGCGTCTCCGGCGCCGCTGCTCTGCTGGCACTGCTGCCGCTCAACTCAGTCGCAGCCGTGGCAGTCTCGTTGCTCATCGGCTGCGGTCTCGGCCTGCTCACTGTCACGCTGGTCACACATCTGGCCGGGTGGTGCAGCACGCGGAATCCTCTGCTCACCGTCGGCTTCGGCACCGGAATCGGATATTTTCTCTGCAATGTTCCCTGGTTCTTCGCTGCCTCGCCCCAGGTCCATTCCATCGCCGCCGCGCTGCTTTGCCTGCTGGGCATCCTGCTTGCGCCCGTCGATGCCGCACCGCCGCGGTTCGCGCCGGTGGACTCCCGCGCCAGCGCGGCTCTGCTCTTCCCATTCGTGGTGGCGAGTTTTGCCGCCCTCGTCTGGCTGGATTCAGCCGCGTTCTTCATCATCCAGCACACGCCTGCGCTGAAAGCGGGAACCTGGCAAGGCAACGCGCACTTGTGGACCAATGCTCTCCTGCATCTGACGGCCGCCGTAGCTGGTGCCATCCTGCTGGGCCGTCGCGGTCTGCTGTTTGTCCTGACCGCGGCGTTTCTTGTTCTGGCTGGCGCCTGCTGGCTCCTGCTCGACCCGGCCCGCACGCTGCCGGCCTCTGTTCTCTATCCCGTCGGCGTCTCTCTCTACTCGGTTGCCCTGGTGGCATACCCATCTCTGCTTTCGCCCGCGGCATCCCTCGCGGAGCGAGCGCGCCAGGCCGGCTGGATCTACGCCCTCGCCGGGTGGGTCGGCTCCGCCCTCGGAATCGGTATGGGCCAGAACCTCGGTCATGTGCCGCCGTTGTTTCTTGCCGCTGCGGGAGTGCTGGTTCTTACGCCCGCGTTCCTGACCCTTGCCCGGCGCCGCGCGCGCGAGTTGGCACTCACCGCTGCCATTCTTGTCGTCGCCTTTGCGGTCGCTCACATCCAGCAGCCCCAACCCTCCACGCAGCTCTCGCCCGCGGAGCGCGGCCGCCAGGTCTATATCGCTGAGGGCTGCATCCATTGCCACTCGCAGTACGTTCGCCCTCAGACGGCCGATGTGCTGATGTGGGGCCCGGTTGAAAGTCTTGATGCCGTGCACCTCCAGCACCCGCCGCTCATCGGCAACCGCCGCCAGGGGCCGGACCTTTCCCAGGTCGGCGCTCGCCGTTCGTCGCTCTGGCTCAAGATGCACTTCTTCGATCCTCCGGAGGTCAGCGGTGCATCGATCATGCCATCCTATGCATTTCTCTTTAGCGACGGCCGGGGCGACGACCTCGTTGCCTATCTCGCCAGCCTACGCGGCCCCGGCGTCCAGCAGCATGTCTCCGACGAAGAGAGCTGGTATCCATCCCCGACCGATGTGCAGGAAGCAGACGCAGCACAGGGTGCGCAACTCTATGCGCGCTTTTGCGCGACCTGCCACAGTGCAGACGGCCGAACGCTCCGGCGCTGGAAGTCCGCTTTCAAGCGCCTGCCCCCCAATCCTGCCACGGGACCATTCTTTTATCTTCCGCCCGCGTCTATGCCCCAGGAGCGTTTTGAACGCATCGCGCAGATCACCCGCTTCGGCTTGCCGGGTACCGACATGCCCGGTCATGAATACCTGACCGGCCGGCAGGTTGCCTCCATCAGTTTTTGGCTCATGCAGAAGATCGCTACGCCCAGCTCGCAACCCATAGCATCCCAATTCATACAGGAGACAAACCCATGAAGACCCTTACACGTGCCGCCCTTGCTATCCTTCCTCTTGCCTTTGCTTTCAGCGTCTTTGCGCAGCACCAGACGTTTACCGTCAATCCCGGCGCCAGCCAGGTGAGCTTCTTTCTTGGCGGCGCCGATCATGGAACCCACGGCGTCTTCCACGTGCAAAGCGGGATGGTGGATTTCGATCGCACGATGCCCGGCATGTCCGGCTCCATTGTGGTCTCAGCCGCCAGCGGCGATACCGGCAACAAGAGTCGCGACCACAAGATGACCACGGAGGTGCTCGACGTCGCCCACTTTGCCGATGTGACCTTTGCGCCGCAGAGTTATCAGGGAACCATCCTCGCTTCGGGCGACTCCAACCTTCAGGTCACCGGCGTCTTCACCCTCCACGGCACGCCGCACACCATCACTGTGCCCATGCAGATCCACATAGACGGCGCTACATGCACTGCGAAAGCGCACTTCACCGTTCCCTATGTGAAATGGGGCCTCAAGGATCCGAGCATCTTCATCCTCAAGGTTGCCAAGGACGTGGACGTGGATCTGGCGCTCACCGGCCGCCTCAATCCTGCAAGCTGAACGGGGAAGTCGATCTTTCGATCCGCTCTGCACAAAAGCGGCTCATTCACTTGTTGGATGAGCCGCTTTTGTCGCTTCCGGCTTTTGTCGGGTTGATAGACCCGGCAGCGAGGCTCAGTCGGCCTTCTGCCAGCTTGCATCGCGATTGTAGAGCCGGATGGCCTTCGCCAGTTCCGTCGTCTTCGGCCCGAGATCCTTCTGGTAAACGACGCCATCGGCGCCAACCATGAACGTCATCACGCCCGACGAGCGGTACTCCGCCGGATAGGCCAGAAACGCAAAGCCGCCTGTCATCCGGCCATTTTGCACATAGCGTTTTGCGCCGCCGGGGGCATTCGGTCCCTGGCCCCTCAACACGCGGTAGAAGTAGCCGTGGAATGGCTCCGGGCGCTGCGTTACGTCCTGTGTGTAACCTTCTGTTTCAGCTTTGGCAACAAAAGGACCGAGCGGGCTCAATGGATCGCCAGCCTTCACCTGCCAGTAGAGGCCGTCGTGCTTGCCAGTGCTGCTCAGGATGCGCTGTGCGTACTCGCCCGCCCTGGCTCCGTCGTGCGGTTGAGCGAAATACTCCTTTTGCGCCGCAACCAGCTCGCCGCATACCTGTATCACCGTGATCTCATTCTCACCCACGCGGCGATACAGTATCTCCTGTTTGCCTGCCGTTGTGTCGAAAAACCACATCAGCCCGGCGCGCGCCAGCGGAATCGGATAGGGCCAGTTCTCCGCGCCCACATAGAGTCTCGTAAATCCATCGGGCTCGATCTGCAGCCGATGCATCTCGGCAAACTTCTTCACAAACTGCTCCATGGCGGCGCGGTCCTCGGCTGCATCGCCAGACCAGAGAACCTCCTTCGCGCCTGGGCCCAGCACCTTCAGCAGTTCGGCCGTGTCATTCTTCTCGAGCGCCGCGTCCAGTGCCAGAGTCGCGCGGCGTGGGGAGGCGAACAATTCCTGTCCCTTTTGCGGCTTGTCCTGAGGAACCGAGGGAACCGCAGCCGACGCGGCCGCCGGCGCAGCGGGCCTGGCGGCAACGGTTGCAGTGGATTGCGAGGCCGGCGCCTGAGCGGCGGTCGCCGCGCAGATCGCCAGAGCGGCACACGCAACAGCGAATCCGGCAGTATTTTTGTGGTGTGTCTGTTTGCGCATCTTCAGCCCGGTCATCTCCATCTCCCTTTCAGCGTCTCTTCACCCGGTTCTGCGCCATCAACGACGCCCGCCGCCACCGCCCCGCATGCCTCCGCCACCGAACCCGCCGCCTCTCATGCCGCCGCCGCCGAATCCGCCTCGCATCCCGCCTCCGCCAAAGCCGCCGCCCATGCTTGAACGCCCGCGCGCAGAGAAGGCGCCTGCATCGCCACCGCGGCTAAAGCCGCTGAAGGCTCCGCCACGCATACTGGGCGCGCCCCGAGCGCCAAACCCGCGCAGGCCGCGATTCCCTCCGTTAAACGTGCTCGGCCGGTTCCCAATCCCCCCAGGCCGGTTGCCATCGAACCCTTGCCTGCGGTTGCCGCCACCGAACGCTCCGGCACGGTTGCTGCTTACAAATCCGCGTTGTCCGCCACCTGCGCCGCCGATCCCTCGATAGTTGCCGCGCGCAAATGCGTTGTGGTCATAGAAGGCGTGACTGTGCCCGAAATAGCGCTCGCCCCCAAACATCGGACCGCGCATCCCGTCACCCCAGCCGCAGCCCCAGTTGCGCCAGCCCCAGCCATAGCCCATGAACGGCCCCATGCCAAACCCGATGCCGAAGGAGAGA
>JAJXXG010000440.1 GCA_021781255.1 Acidobacteriota bacterium | reverse complement strand
TAACGTTTTCTTTGAATCCTGCCTGTAGGACTCCAACCGTCACGACCGCTGTCTCTGCTGCGGCGAGCTCCCGCGAAACTATGGTCTGGAGCCGCATGACTGTCGCCGCCGCCATGACGACCGGATCAATAGCAGCCTGTGGCATCGACCCGTGTGCGCCCCGGCCAAACAGCCTGATCTGTAGGCTATCTGCCGCTGAGGTGATGGGGCCCGCACTTCCTGCGATGTCACCAGCTTTTCCGACCATGACGTGCTGGCCGAGGACGACTACCGGCTTTGGAAAACGAATGAGGAAATCGTCAGCCAACATGGCCTTGGCGCCTTGCGCGGTCTCCTCGCCAGGCTGGAAGACGACCATTAACGTACCCCGCCAGGACTCCCGGGCCCTTGCAAACAGCGCGGAGGCACCCGCCAGCCATGCCACGTGAATATCGTGACCACACATGTGCCCGACAGGCACGGTCTTTCCGTCGGCGTCCGCGCAGGTCATTTTGCTCGCATAAGGAAGCCCTGTCGATTCAGCGATGGGCAGCGCATCCATATCAGCACGCAGCATGATTGTCGGGCCGCTCCCATTGTGCAGCAGACCAACTACGCCGGTTTTTCCTACACCCGTCGTCACCTCGAATCCCTGTTTACGAAGCCATTCCGCGGCAATCCCTGCAGTACGGGTCTCGTGCATAGATAACTCCGGATGGGCGTGCAGATCCTTGTATAGGAGTTCCAGATCGGGGAGCACGTTGCCGAGATTTTCAAGGATTGAGCTGGCACCGACTGTTGTTAGAGAATTCATGTTGCCTCTCCTCGGACATATGCAGGATCAGCCCGGGACATCTTCTCCAGGTCTTGAATGATCCTAGTATTACGGCATGCGGCGGGAAAGATACGGCATTGCCCTCAATACTTCTGACACCACCGATAGCGACGGCGCACAGACGAAGACGACATGGTGGTTTCCACGATTCTTGTCCAAATTTACACGAATCCGCTGCGAAACTGCGACTCGAATTGATGATACGTTAACGGCGGCTTTTCCTGTGCGCTTGAAAGAGGTTGCTGCGGGCGATAGCATCGAACGGTAGATTGCTGCTTTCCTGAAGCAGGATTTGTAATTACGAATGGCATGTCGTTCATTTCAGCAATTTCAGAGGTTAAGCAGTGTGTGATTGATGTCATGGCGGGTAATTGGTCTTTACCAGGGCCGAAAGCTCTTGTTCGCGGTCTGGTGGCTCCTGGCGGGAAGAGCATGCTGTGCTCTGCGCCGAGTAGCCAAGTCCGTTGCGACTAATTCTGGAGGTTGTCGTGAGCTATAACGAAGTTCTTTATGCCGTGGATCGCGGTGTGGCGACCGTGACCTTGAACCGGCCTGACCGACTTAACGCGTGGACTCCCGCTATGGGTCGGGAGTTGCGTGAGGCGATGGAGGAAGCCCGGGAGGATAAGCTCGTACGTGCAATCGTTCTGACCGGAGCGGGAAGGGGATTTTGTGCTGGCGCGGACATGGCCTCGTTGAGCGCGATTAGCTCAAGGGGTGAAACTGGGAAGGCCGCCTTCAGCCCGGTGGATCCCGCCGGTCGCGATGATTTCAAACACCCCATGACTTGGCTGCCAGCAATTGACAAGCCAATCATCGCCGCGGTTAATGGTCCCGCAGCGGGCCTCGGCCTTGCACTCCTTCTCTTCTGCGATCTTCGCTTTGCCGCCGAGGGAGCGAAGTTTGTCACCGCCTTCTCCAAGCGCGGTCTGATAGCTGAGCATGGCACAAGCTGGATGTTGACGCGCCTTGTTGGCCACAGCCGGGCACTGGATCTTATGTACTCATCTCGCGCCGTTGGCGCCGATGAGGCCTACCGCATTGGTCTGGTTGATCGCGTAGCTGGCGATGCCGTCGCGGAAGCGCAATCTTATGCTCGCGATCTGGCGGAGACTGTCTCCCCGCGATCCACGCGTATCATTAAGCGACAGCTTTGGAATGGATTGCTCGAGAACCTTGCGGCTTCGATGGCTGAAGCTGATCGCGAGATGGCTATCAGCTTAACTTGTGAAGATTTCAAGGAAGGTGTCGCACATTTCTTGGAAAGGCGGCCGCCGAGATTCACTGGAGCGTGAGTTCAAGGCGCAAGGACGATTGGGCGAGCGCCATAGAAGTCGACGCGCTTTGCCTGGATGCTGTCGATGTTCATGGCAGCGAAAATCCACTGGATACTTTATGGTTCTGAAAATTACTGTCGCAATGCCGGCAATCCAGTTTGTTTAATCCCAGGGCACGGCACAGTCGTTTCTGATTGTGGCATTGGAGTCAGATCGTAGCTACCAATGCCCGAGATGATTGTTGCGGTGCTATGCCTGATTGCAGGCACGAATTCGCACTTGGCCTGTACAAAAGGCGCAGGAATTTTGCGCGGCAAGAGCCGGTATTCTAGATGCTGGCCAGATGTGGACGTGTATTGTCTGCATCAAGTCTGGCCAAATGCTCATCTAGAATTTTGCGCCAGTTCTTGGCTGGGCGCTGAAATTCGTCTGCGAACCATGGCATGGCATTGCGATCGAATACGGCATTCTTCAGGAAGTCGATGGTTTCACGCACGGCGGGCTTTTTGGCAGTTTCTCGCTCAAAGCACAGCATGACCGGTACGCGAAAGTGGGCCTCTGGTAAGAGAGGCACAAGACGCGGATCGATCAGTGCGGCGTAGGTTGCCAGAAGGCCGATGGCTCCGCCGGCACGGACTGTCTCACCCATGACCACGCTGGAATTTGTAGCGACCACCGCCTCGCGGTCCAGACCCGCCCAGGCTGCAAATGAGCCTCGATCGCTCAGGCGGTACGCGGTGTCAGTGAGGCGATGATGGCGCAGGTCACGCAACGACGAGGGTACCCCGTAGCGCATCAGGTAGTCTTGCGACGCGAATAGCATAAAGTGCAGCGTGCCCAGGGGGAGGGCGACCACATCTTCGGTCAAGGGGTGGCTGTACTGGATCTCCAGATCAAAGACCTGGGTGCCAGCTGCATGCGCGTTGTGTGCAGTGTAAAGATTGAGCGCGATGGCCGGGTTACGGGCAAGAAATGCCGGTAGAAACATCGGCATCCAGTAGCTGGCGATCCCGTCTCCGAGCAGCATATTGCAGTCGCTATCCAGGCGCTGGACGGCGTCGCGAACGCTGCGGACCCCGCGTGAAAGCATGAGTTCGGCGCCATTCGCGTAAGAAAACAGCTTCTCGCCTTCCGAAGTAAGCTGAGTACCTCGGAACGAGCGGTCGAACAGGCGCAGACCGACCTCGGATTCCAGGTCGCGTACGGCCAGCGTCACCGCGGATCCTGATCTTCTGAGCCAAGCAGTGATCAATCTACTGCACAACGCGGTGGATGCAGTGGCATTGGTGGAATTATTGCCATGCACGCAGGCGGTGAGTGCCACGGCCACCGCGGAAATCAGAAACAACGCACGCTTGTCCATTTGGTGTCCCTCCGAGAACGGAGATTTAGAGTACGCTGAGCGCCTACCGGCGCGCAAGCATTTCCCGCGCCCGCCTGACTTGCCGCCAACCCACTGGATTTCGCGGACTTGTGACATGTTCAATTCCGGCCGCGGCTACCGCAACCAGTTCC
>JAJXXG010001082.1 GCA_021781255.1 Acidobacteriota bacterium | reverse complement strand
CGGCGCGGACTTCTCAATCAACAGCGCGATCTCTTTGCGTAATGCCAGCCGTGCCCGATGCAGCCGAACTCGTACCGTTCCCGGCTGCAGGCCGAGAATGCGCGCCACCATGTCAGTATCCAGATCTTCCATGTCGTGGAGAACGAGGACAAGACGCAAGGCAGTGGGGATGCCGAGCAGAGCCTGGTGCAAGAGCTGGCGCTGTTCTGCGCGCAGCAGGCTGCCTTCAGGGGATGTAGCCGTATCGAGCAGGAGCCGGCTGAGTTCGGCCGCATCGGGCATCAATTCATCCAGAGAAAGGCTGCGCGACGGCGATGCGTCCGGGGCGCCGCGCATGCGATGGCAGCGATTGCGCGTGACGGTATAGAGCCAGGCGGCAAGCGCCGATGGATCCTGCAGCTTGTGCAGGTGCTTGAGGGAACGGAAAAGCACCTCCTGCGCAGTATCCTCGGCATCCTCGCGGTGGCCGCACATCTTCATGCTGAAGGAAAAGACCGTGTCCTGCAGCAAGGCAATCGCCTCGGAGACCGCCTCGGGGGAGTTGGTGCGCAATAGATCTGAAGCTCTGGTCAGCTCTGGCCGCATAGCAAACGGTGCACATGACCAGTATATTCCGCAACACGACGAGCAGCAGGGGATCAGGAATCCTGCACTGCGCCGGCGGAATCGCGCAGCATGGAAGCAACCGTGCCACCGCGATGGAGAGAATCCTCAATCATCTTCAGGCATAGGGGCGACACGGTTTTCAACCACTCCCAATCCTTGCGATTCTCCAGAGGAAGGTCGGCGGCAACGCGTGCGCGCAACAAAGCCAGGGCAAGGCCCATCTCGGCTCCCGGCCTTCCAGCCTCCAGTTGGTACATTTCGCGGTAGACCTCGTCCATCATGCGATGGATGCGCCGCGAGCCCGGATGGATTTTGCGTTGCTCAGTTGCGTCCGATCGATACATCGTCAACCTTCCGCCGCTGCCTGAGCGAGCCATGAGTATCTGCCGACGTTATGCCGGGAGACAGTCTGATATCCGGCGGCCAACAGTTCCTCCGCCGCGCCGGCTGCGCTGAGCCGGTGTTCGAGAGGAGGACCAGGTTCCGGTTGAACATCCGGACGCCAGTCGAGAATGGCGATGCGGCCTCGCGATTTAAGGATCCTCCGAGCCTCGGCAAGGGCCGCTATGCGGTCAGGAATCTCATGCCAGACGTTGGCAAGAAAAACCAGATCAGCGGAAGCATCAGGCAGCGAGGTGCAATCCGCTTCAGCGCACACCAGTTCAATATTGGCGACCGCGGCGTCGGCGATCTTCCGGCGCAGGTGATCGAGCATGTCCTGCTGTGCGTCGACGGCAATCACACGACCGTCAGCGCCGACCGCGGAAGCAAGCGGAAGCGCAAAATAGCCTGTGCCGGCCCCCACGTCAGCAACGGTTGCGCCGGCAGAAACAGCAAGAGCCTGCACAACCTCCTGCGGCGGCAGCCAAACCAAGCGCTCGGGAAGATCAAGCCGGTGGGCCATGGATGCGTCAAATCGTCTCTCATGCATGGGCGCCTCACCTGGTGGAGCAATTAGCGTTCTTCAGCCCGAACGCACGCAGAATCGCCATGCCGGGACACCAGTCCGTGATGGCCGACTGCAGGAGGTTAAGGCCTACGAAAAGCGTCAACCAGAGCCAATTGAGCGACACAAAATGCGCCAGCCCCAGCGAGATGAGAATCACGACGCCTGCCATCAGGCGCAATCCACGTTCAACGGTCATTGATGTTCTCCTTGCGGAACTCCTGGTTCGCAGGTAAGTTCCGGCTTAGCATTCATGTGAATCATGTAATAAAGAATGGGGATCGTCGGCCACGAGAGGAACGTGGAGGCGATGGCCCCGGCCATTAGCGATACTGCCAGCCCCTGGAAGATGGGATCGGTGAGGATGACGCTAGCGCCAACGACCACGGCGGCCGCCGTCAGCAACATCGGCCGAAAACGGATCGCGCCCGCGTCAATGACCGCCTCAGCCAAGGGTGCGCCCTGCTCCCGGCGCAGTTCGATGAAGTCCACGAGGATGATGGAGTTGCGCACGATGATGCCGGCACCGGCGATGAAGCCAATCATCGAGGTGGCAGTGAAGAACGCTCCCAGCAGCGCATGCGCAGGCAGGATGCCCACCAGCGTAAGAGGTATAGGCGCCATGATGATCAGCGGGACCAGGAAGGATCGGAACCAGCCCACCACAAGCACATAGATGAGGATGAGCACAACGGCAAAGGCAAGGCCGAGATCACGGAAGACCTCGATGGTAATCTGCCATTCTCCGTCCCACTTCATCGAATAGTGCTCGGTCGAGTCCGGCTGCTCGGCGTTGTAACGCGCGAGGGTATAGCCGGCGGGCAGCGTCAGGCGATCCAGTGCTTTATTCATCTTCAGGATGGCGTAGACCGGACTCTCTTCCGCTCCGGCGACGTCGCCGGTCACATAGACGACACGCTTCAGGTTTTTGTGGTAGATACTGCGCTGGATGGTCTCTTTGTCCACGGTGACCAACTCGCGGAGAGAGACCATCGAGCCATTGGCGCCGCGCAGATGAATGTTTTCGAGAGCCTGTTCCGAGGAGCGATCAGCTCGCGCCATCTCGACGATAGTAGGCACGGGTTCGCGCACATTGCCGTCGTGCAACAAGCCCGCAGGCATGCCCGAGGCGGCAAGGGACAGCGCCTGGGCCACATCGGCGACGGCTATGCCACTCTGCGCCGCCTTCACCTCGTCCACTCGGATGACGAGGCGCGGCTGCGGATCTTCGGCATACCAGTCGGTATCCACCACGCCCGGCGTGTGCTGGAAGATCGATTTGATCTGCTGCGCCACGCGCATCTGCCCGTTGAGATCAGGGCCGTAAACCTCAGCCACGAGCGTCTGCAGCACCGGCGGGCCAGGCGGAACCTCGCTGACCTGAATGCGCGCTCCATATTGATTGCCTATAGCCACCAGCAGGGGCCGCAGCCTTCTGGCAATCACATGACTCTGATCGTGGCGCTCGGAGGCGGGAACCAGATTCACCTGGATGTCTGCCTGGTTCGGCAAACTCCGCATGTAGTAGTGGCGTACCAGACCGTTAAAGTTAAAGGGGCCGGAGGTTCCTGCGTAAGTCTGATAGTTGAGCACGTCGGGCTGGCCGGCCAGTTCGTCGCCCAGCGCCTGCGCCACACGCGCTGTCTGTTCGAGCGGCGTGCCGTCGGGCATATTGATGACGATTTGGAACTCACTCTTGTTATCGAAGGGCAACATCTTGACCCGCACCCACTTCAACGGAACAAAAGCGACCGAGATTAACAGGAGCACTACAACGCCGACAAAAAAGAGCATGCGGTTGCGGCCAGAGGCGATAAGCGGGGTCATCACCTTGCGGTAGAGCCGCGTTCTCCAGTTTTCCTGCTCGGGCTCCAGCACTTTGGCATCGCCGAAGTGCTTGCCCAGCAGCCGGATGGCCGCCCACGGCGAGACAACAAAAGCCACCATGAGCGAGAAGAGCATGGCCACCGATGATCCGACCGGAATGGGACGCATGTAAGGCCCCATGAGTCCGCGCACGAATGCCATGGGCAGCACCGCAGCGATGACGGTAAAGGT
>JAJXXG010001080.1 GCA_021781255.1 Acidobacteriota bacterium | reverse complement strand
ATCGCTATTGCCTTGAACGCAAAGGGCGCGCGCTCAATGGGCGCGGGACAGTAGACCTTGATGAAGTCCAGCAGGTGGTCGGCAGCCATATTGGCCAGCCCGCTCGAAAAGAGTACAGGGAAGATCCGGTCCTCGCGGATGGCCTCGTGCAGCGCGGTGATCAGGTGCTGCTCGGGGATCGTGCCCTCGGCAAAGAACTCCTCCATCAGCTCGTCTTTGCCCTCGGCCACCAACTCCACCAGCGCCTCATGCGCGGCCTTGGCCTGCGCGGAGAGGCTGGCGGGAATCTCGCCGGTGATCTTGCCGTGACCATCGCCGCCGGGTGTGTAATAAAAAGCCTCCATGGTCACCAGGTCCACCACTCCGTGGAAGCCCTGCGCATCGGAGATGGGCAACTGGACGGGCACGCAATTGCGGCCCCAGCGATCATGCAAATCGTCGATGAGTGCGCTCAGCCCGCCCCCGCCGCCAGCCTTGGGATGGTCCATCTGATTGATGACGACGATGCGGGGGACGTTCGCCTCTTCGGCATACTTCCAAACCCGCTCGGTCACCGGTTCCACACCATTCTGCGCGTTCACCACCACGATGGCAGCCTCCACGGGCAGCAGGGCCGCGCGGGCTTCGTGCGAAAACATGTGGAATCCAGGTGTGTCGACGAAGTTGATCTTCACGCCCTGCCACTCGGCAAAGGCGACTGCATTCTGCATGGTGATGCCGCGGGCTACTTCTTCTTCGTCATACGCGGTCACGGCGGAGCCGTCTGCTACGCGGCCCTGGGTCGGGGTCATCCTGGCGGCATGCAGCAAAGCGCCAATCAATGTGCTCTTGCCGCTGTGTGCATGCCCCACTACAGCTACGTTGCGGATCTCACTTCCCTGGTACGTTTTCATGTTGTTTCTCCTGAAAGAAATGCACTTGCGCGCGCCGACCGAGGTTGGGCCGGCGCTCTTAGGCGTTGACAAGCCTGGGCGCCTGCTTGCGTGCGATGCGTCTTAAGGCCAATGGATGAGTTGAGGTTGAACACGTAGGGGCGGCACAGGGACCTCGTAGTGGCGTCCGCAAGGACGTCAGCGGGTCCGGATTTCCGGGCTTGAGGGCCCGGTCTGCCGTCTTCCTCATCCATGTCGAGGCACTCCGGCAGGCGCCTGGAGGCGGGATAGGACACGATTCCGCCGGGCGTCCGTGGCTAAGTAGCGGATGCTATCACACGCGGAGCGGGAGCGTCCTGTGACCCGGCGCACAGAGTGAAACGCACTGCCGTATGTGCCGGGGGAGTGGGATTGCGGCTACCAGTGCAGGATGGGGACCAGGGCGGAATAGTCATCGGTCCAGAGTTGCAGCCCCGGCTTCTCCGCAGGCTTTCGCACGTGGCCGGCGACGCCGGGCCGGCTGAAGAACGTTGCGTCATCGGTCAGCAGCATCCAGGTGGCGTTGAATTCGCCCCGCTCATCGTTGGCAAAACTTGATACGCGCATCGCCTGCATGCCCGCGGCCCCGGCGAGCAGCGCGATGGCCGGTTCCAGATCCACATGCTGATTTGAGATATGAAAGGCCAGGATGCCGCCGGGAGCCAGATGGCTTCGATAGAGGGCCACGGCCTGCGTGGTCAGCAGGTGCAGCGGTATGGCGTCGCCGGAGAACGCGTCGACCACCAGCACGTCAAAGTTCTGCGGCCTCTCAGCGGCCAGCGATAACCTGCCGTCGCCATCGGTCACGCGAATCTGCGCCCCCGAATCGCGAAGGTAGGTAAAGACGTTCCGGGCAATGGGCGCAACCGCGGGATTGATCTCGTAAAAGCGGATGCGATCTCCGGGTCGCCCGTAGGCGGCCAGCGTTCCCGCGCCCAGGCCGATGACCCCGATGTTGCGCGGACGGCCCTGACAGCAAAAGCGGAGCGCCAGCCCTATGCCCGAGTCCTCAGCATAATAAGTAGTCGGCGTTGTGCGGAGCGCGTCTGTTGCGAAGATCTGGGTGCCGTGCTGAATGGTTCCATTGGTAAGCGTTCGCACGGTTGCTCCGGGGTAGCTGTGGCCCTGGGTGACGCGCAGGCTGCCGTAGAAGTTGCGGACAGCGGCGATTGTAGAGCGCTCGTAGGCGATGTGAATCCATGAGACCAGCACAGCCAGCAGGATGCTGGCAACGGACCAGAGCAGGCGCTGCTGCCAGCCGCTGCTCCAGGTTACAGCCAGCGCCAGCAGCGCGGTGACAAGAAACGTGAGCGCCAGATCGTAGTTGAAGCGGAAGAGAAGCGGCAAAGCAATGCCGATGGCAAACGAACCCAGGGCGCCGCCGGCGGCAAAGAGAAGATAAAAGAGAGTGGACTCCGATGCGCGCCGAGGACGCAGCACGTATGCCTCACTGTGAAGGAAGTAGCAGGCGATGAGAGTCTCCAATAGGAAGAAGACGATGCCAATGCGGAGCGGCAGGGAAACATCCACCTGGACCAGCATGTAAGCAAGACCGCCGAGCATCACGATCAGAAACCGGGTGACGATGCCGCGCGGCACCAGGCGCTGAAACTGGAATGCCAGGATCAAGCTGATGAGGTAGGCCGCGAGGGGCAGAATCCAGAGCAGGGGAATGGCCGCGACGTTGGAAGTCAAGTGGCTGGTGACGGCGCTCAATTGCATGGCCGCGCCCATGGGCAGCAGCACCCAAAGCAGCTTGTGACTCAGCGGAGATGCGGGGAGCCTGGCCGCTTCTTCCGCGATTGCCGGCGGAACGGCGCGGACCTCGGAACGCATCAGCAGCGTCAACCGCGCCGAAAGAAGCGCAAAGGCAGCAAAGGCGCCGGCCCAGACAAGCCTTTGTGCCCGCAGTGTGAGATGGGGCTCGATCAGGCCCGGATACAGGCCCAGAGCCAGCAGAGATGCAAGATTGGACAGCGCGAAGAAGCGATACGGAATGCCGGCGGACTGCAGGCGGGACCACCAGAACTGCAGGAGCGGACTGGTGGCGCCGAGCATCAGGAACGGAAGGCCGATCCACGCGCTCAGCGCGGCAAAGACCGTTGTGACCGGATGACCGGAACCGCTGCCTGGGCTGATGCTGCGCACGGCCCAGGCAAACGCAGCCGCGGCAGACAGCAGCAGGAGAAGGAAGTGCAGGTTCCATCGCTCACTGTGCGTGAGCCAGTGCGCATAGAGATAAGCGCAGACCAGCGCGGTCTGAAAGAAGACCAGGCAGGTGATCCATACGGAGGCCGAACCTCCGAGCAAGGGCAATAATTGCTTGGCTGCAACCGGCTCAACGAGAAAGAGCAGAAAGGAGCCGAGAAAGACCGCGCCTCCAAACAAAAGTCGCAGGCTGAGGATGCGAACCTTTGGCGTCGGCATGGGGTTAGAGACTCGCGGCAGCCGGCAGAATCTCATTCACGTCCACCCACTGGGTGGGATAGTTGCCGGTGTAGCAGGCGGTGCAGTAGCCGTTATGCTCGCTGCCGTCGCAGCATTTCAGCAAGCCATCGAGCGAGAGGTAGGCCAGCGAATCGGCCTCGATGTAGCGGCGAATCTCTTCGATGGACTGGTTGGCGGCGATCAGGTCGCGCTTGCTCGGCGTGTCCACTCCGTAGAAGCACGGCGAGATGGTCGGCGGGCAACTGATGCGCAG
>JAJXXG010001005.1 GCA_021781255.1 Acidobacteriota bacterium | reverse complement strand
ATACCCGGCAATCGGCAGCCGGGAGATCGCCAAGCTGACAGCACCGGACATAACGGCACTGGTGCGCAAGGTCGAATCACGCGGTGTTGGCGAAACGGCAAGGCGAGTTCTGGAGAATTGCTCCGCTGTGTTCGTTACCGCTGTGGCGAGTGGATACGCTCCGCACAACGTCTGCGCCGATATTCAAGCCGGGGCCATCCTCAAGCAGACCGCCAAGCGCAATCACGCCAGAGTGTCAGATGATGAACTACCCGCAGTGATACAGGCGCTCAACGCGCATCCGGGTCTCGTGACCCGCAAGGCTGCGCAGTTCACCATGTACACGGCGCTCCGCACGGCGAACGTAATCGGGCTGGAATGGAAATGGGTGAATCTGGACGAGTCTCGCGTCACGTTTCCTGCCGAAGTGATGAAGACCCGGCAGCCATTCATCTGTGTTCTGAGTAGCGCAGCAGTTGAAGTTCTTGAGTTCATGCAGGAGATGAGCAAGGGGCAGCGGTATGTATTCCCCGGCCACAAGCGGGGCGACCATCTGAGTAACGGCGCGATGCTTAAAGCGCTGCGGGACGCTGGTTACGGGGGACAGCATACGATGCACTCGTTTCGTGCGGTGTTCAGCACTCAAGCGCACGAGCACGGATTCGACCATGACCACATCGAAGCAGCCCTGCACCATCAACGCAAGGGCGTCACAGCGCATTACGACTTTTCCAAATATCTGCCCCAACGCAAAGCGCTCATGGAGTGGTGGGCAAGCTGGTTGGACGAACAGGCCGCAAAGGAATCAAAGGCGCAGGCAGCAGACTAAACCGCCTTAAAATGCAGACCTGAGAAGCCGCTCGAAAGGGCGGCTTTCTTGTCGGCTTCTTTCTCTGCCTTTTGGTCCCGCGAAAACTGCAAAGTGTGCAGCCCATTGACCGCTCAGAGTCCAAGCGGCACTTCCCAGCCGTCACAGCGGTATCCCTCCCGAGACAAGAAAAACATTAGAGATGCTGGTAGGGGGCGGCGTACCCGGTGGTTTGAACCCGCGAGAGTGTTAGCGCAGCGCCTATGTATTGATGTCGAAGGCATCGCAGGAGGCTACCCTCTACACAAATAGCCTGGAGCATCTGGGAGAACTCGTCTCCAGATCGCAGGGGAAGAGTTCCGCGCTCGAAACTACGCAGAAAATCGGTGTCAAGCCTCAGCAAATCAATCACTTGTCATCCAGGCAGAGTCCGGCGGTGTAACCGCCAGCCTGACCAGCCGCACTCTGGGCGATGCTTATCTATTTGTTGCGTGTTTGCCAACAAAAGGATGGTGAACTATTCTTTCGTTACTCGAAGATTAACGAAAGGATACCGTGCCAGAGACTGATCCGTCCGCCCGACTAGGCCGCTATATCCTCAAGCAGTTTCAGGGCGAGACTGTTCGAGCTTTCTTGCCGCCACCGTTGCCGCCTGTGCCGCCGGTGGATCTGGCGCGGTTTCAGATTCTGCTGGAACAGGCGAATCAGGCCATCGGCAGGCTCGACGGTCTGGCCTCTCTTCTGCCCGACCTGTCGCTGCTCCTTTATACATACGTTCGCAAGGAGGCCGTGCTCTCCTCCCAGATCGAAGGCACGCAATCGTCGCTGTCCGATCTCTTGCTCTACGAGAACGATGAAGCGCCGGGCGTGCCCGTCGAGGATGTGCAGGAAGTCTCGAACTATGTCGCCGCCATGAATCACGGCCTGGAGCGCATGCGTTCTGGTTTCCCGCTCAGCCTGCGCCTGATTCGGGAGATTCACGAGATTCTGCTCTCGAAGGGAAGAGGCAGCGGCAAGCAGCCCGGCGAATTCCGCCGCAGCCAAAATTGGATTGGCGGCAGTCGCCCAGGGAATGCTGTCTTTGTACCCCCGCCCCCAGAACTCCTGGATGAGTGCCTCAGCCAATTCGAGCTATTCCTGCATAACGAGCAGACGGGCTTGCCCCTGCTGATCCGAGCGGGCCTTGTGCATGTGCAGTTTGAGACTATCCACCCATTTCTTGACGGCAACGGAAGACTTGGACGGCTCCTGATTACGTTCCTGCTCTGTGCGGAAAGCGCACTACGAGAGCCGATCCTTTACCTCAGCCTCTACTTCAAAACCAATCGGGCTGCGTATTACGAATTGCTCGACCGGGTACGGACCAAGGGCGATTGGGAAGCCTGGCTCGATTTCTTCCTAATCGGCGTGCGGGACACTGCCGACCAAGCTGCTAACGCGGCTCGCGAAATTTTGGACCTTTTCAACCGCGATCAGAAAAAGATCGAGACGCTCGGCAGGCCCACTGCTTCCGTGCTGCGCGTCTTCCAGCACATGCAGCGAAATCCGATCATTGCAATCCCATCGACGGCAAAGCGGATTGGCATCTCCGCCCCAACGGTTGCGAAATCGCTGGGCCACATGATCGACCTCGGAATACTCGAAGAGACCACCGGCCGCGAGCGGCACCGCCTCTTCGTCTATCGCCGATACTTGGACATCCTCAATGAAGGGACCGAACCTTTACGGTAACACGGAGACCAACTCGCCAGAGAGATCTAAAACGACCGCGATAGAGGAAGCATTAGGATTTGAAGATAAGGAAGAGAAGCCTTGAACGATTTGCATGTTCCGCTTTCCGAGAAATTTGTCAAATGGATTCCGATAGCGATTGACGCCCCGGCAGACTCCCCCCGGCATCTGGCTGGTGCTGGTTCAAAGGGTGGTTTGCACTGAGAAGCCATCACGAAGAAGACTGGCTATCGAGCAGACCACCCCGACAGAGGAACACAGAATAAGAAGTCGCCTAGCGATGGTTGGACCGGGGCACAATAGGGGTATCACGATCCGGGATTTCGCGTAAGGTCCGCATAAACACTGGCGATTTCCAATCGCTACGGTAGCCGTTAGCGCTACCAGAGATTTGACGCTAAAGCCCGCTAAGTCAGCGGGCTTTGCTGTTTTTGGCGGCACGAGCACGAACATCAGGCGAGGAACATGCAGTCACCGTAGCTGAAGAAGCGGTACTGCTGCCGGACGGCGTGCTGGTATGCGGCCAGGACGCGTTCACGGCCCGCGAAGGCGCTGACGAGCATGAGCAGGCTCGACTGAGGCAGATGGAAGTTGGTGAGCAGCGCGCCGACCAGGCGGAACTGGAAGCCCGGTGCGATGAAGATGTCGGTCGCGCCTGCGGTAGGTTGCAGGTCGGCATCGGCCGCTGAGAGCGCGGCTGCTTCGAGCGTGCGGACGACGGTGGTGCCGACGGCCACGATGCGGCGGCCTTCGTGGCGAGCGCGATTCAGGGCGCGCGCTGTCTCCGCGCTCAGTTCATAGCGCTCGCGGTGCAGGTGAACCTGATCGACGCGCTCTACGCGCAGAGGCGCGAAGGTGCCGAGGCCGACATGCAGCGTGAGATAGGCAACCTCCACGCCGCGCGCGGCAAGGGCTTCGAGCACCTGCGGCGTAAAGTGGAGTCCAGCTGTGGGTGCGGCAACCGAGCCGCGCTCGCGCGCGAAGACGGTTTGATAGCGGTTGCGGTCGCTGGGTGCATCGCCGCGGTGGATGTAAGGCGGCAGGGGCATGTGGCCGATCTTCTCCAGTGCCGCATAGAAATCCGCGACAGGCTCG
>JAJXXG010000644.1 GCA_021781255.1 Acidobacteriota bacterium | reverse complement strand
AGCTCACTCGGTCTACGGATTGAAATAAGGATTTTTTGCCATGCGGATGAAGGCCGCTTCCGATTCGGGAGACGAGCTGATGCGCCAATCTCTTTCTTTGTTGATGTCGAACCAGATGAGACATTTGACGAGTGGGTATTGGGTGCGGAGGGTGGGAACGATTGCATCGATCCATTTGGCTTTGTCTCCTCCCACTTGCGCCGAGGACATTTCTCCAATGATGATCGGCTTTTTCTTAGCCGCAAGTAGTGGGTAGATGTTCGCGAAAACCTGTTGGAAGCTCTGCCAGCCACCGTTGTTCGTACCCCAGTTGTAGCCATCCACGCCGGTCCAATCGACGTAGGCATCGCCTGGGTAGTAGTCCATCGTATTCTTGTTGCCTCCGTGGATGTCGGTGACGTTTGGACACCACGCCCAGACCACGTTGGTCGCACCCTCCGCCACGAAGATGTCGTGGATATGTCGATAGGCGGCAATGTAGAGTGGCGCATTGTTGCCATCCCAGGCTTCGTCCCCGTTCATCTCTGCGGAGAAGTCGAGGAAGAACTTTTTGCCGAGGGCTTTCGATCCCTTGGCACGCGCTTTGATGGTGGCATCGAGACTGCCGTCGACGATCTTGTGGAAGTCGATGTTGTGGGGCTCCCAATTGACGAGAGGGATGCGTCCGGCGGCCAGGTCCGCCTTGGTCACGGTGCCGGTCCAGTCGGCGTTCCATCCGTAGTAAGTGAGGTGAACGGGGGGTGTGCGCCCGAGCTTCGCCGTGGTCTGCGCGATAGTGCCGGCACCGTAGTACATTCCGAGCAACGCACCCGTTGCCGGCTCAAGAATAGACGATCCACTGGCACCTGTTGCGCCGAGGAGCCATCCGCTGGAAGCAAGAAATACGACGCTCGCTAGAGCGACTCTGCCAAGAATTTTTTTCACGCCTATAACTCCTCATTGGGCAATTTGCAAAGCTATTGTACTTCTGGTTCAAGCCAAGGGAAGGCTTGCAAGGGGCAGCCGGCAATTTCTCTGGTTGACAGAGCTGTAATCGTTCGATTACAATTGATCTATGGTCTCGATTCGTCCTTTGCCTGAATTCACCGCATGGCTCGACGGGTTGAAGGATGAGACGGTACGGGGTGTGATCGTCGCCAGAATCAAACGATTGGAACGCGGATTGATGGGAGACGTTCAGCCAGTGGGTGAGGGAGTTTCGGAGTTGCGCATCCATTTGGGCGCGGGATGGCGACTGTACTTCACCCAACGCGGGACGCAGATACTTGTGCTGCTGGTGGGCGGCTCGAAACGAACGCAGAAAAAGGACATCAAACGGGCCAAAGCACTGGCCGCATCCTTGGACTGAGCGGAGAAAAATCATGAGCAAACGCATCAGTAAACGTATCAGGGTCGCCGACCTGCCTGAGTTCGACGTAGCACGCTATCTGGGCAATGAGACCGCCATCGCTGCTTACCTGACCGACATTCTGGAGGCCAAGGATGCGGCTTTGCTGGCATCGGCACTGGGAGACATCGCCCGTGCCCGTGGCATGACGGAGATCGCCAAGACAGCGGGGATCACGCGAGAAGCCCTGTACAAAGCCCTGCGCCCCGATAGCGCCCCGCGATTCGATACCGTGAGCCGTGTTTGCGCCGCGCTCGGTGTGCGACTGGTGGCTCAGCCTGTCCATCCCGCCTCCGATGGAGGAAGGCTTTGACCATCGTGCGACGTTCCTGAAGCACCAAAGCACCACTGCGATTGTGGATTCCCAGCGATTTTGGTGGCGACCGTGAGCCCTCTTCCCACTCAAGCCAAAAGATGGCTTGAATGGGGCACCCGGCATGGGGCACGCGGCGAGCTTAATTTGTGGGAGTCGACTCGACAACCCCGTTTGGGGAGATAACGGCACCCGCGCATCCGCCGCTCACTGTTCTATAGTCCGTACACTCGTGTGCTGGGAACTCATTCACCTTCCACTTCAGAATGTGATTAAGACTTTGCCAGCGCCACATGATCGTGGTTTTATCGGGCAGGATAATCCAATAATCCTCGTGGCCGCTCTCAAGCAGGGCCGACTGATCCTGAACCACACGAACTCGCTCTACAAGCTCGGGTCTGCCGATCGCCTTCATATCATCGGCGAATATGTGCATGGCCTTATCTGTAAGTGATAACCCATGGACGTAGAATAGCCAGGCATGTTCCTCGGGATGTCTCTTGAGGTAACCATCGAGCCACGGGACGGAAAAAACCAGGCGTTCGTACACAGGCGCCCGCTTCAACAGTTCTCTGGCGCCTTCCGTAATGCCATTCTGGCGGAGAAGGATCGCGGCCACAGTAAAGCCTTGTGGGAAACCCGGCTTCCAAAGGGTTGCGTGAAGATTCTCTTCATACGGCTCTTTCCCGCTCTCGGAGTTTCCAAATGCAAGATCATTGTAGATATCAACAGTCGCGTATCGTATTTCGTAGCCGGTTCTCAATTCCGCTAGTGCATCTGCTGACGCGTGTTGAGCGCCTAGCATATTCCAACGCTGTTCGACGGTATCGGCTGTTTCATCTGCAAGCATCGCCAGCAGACCTAGCGAGTCATCGCCCTCGTCGGTGAGGCGCTCACGATTTTCGAAACTGAGCGGAAGCAGGGCAAAAAGCGCACGAGAAATATTCGCATTGTATGTCTTCGTGGTCTTGCCGTTCGCGGTGACACTCCAGGGCAGCATGTATGGATTCTGCGAATCCGTGCTCAGAATGACCTGCGCCCCGCCCTGGAGCGCAAGCTGCACCCGCATGTGGGGATAGTCGTCGGTATGAAACGTCTCGTAGACCTGTTTCAAACGAGAGGGAATTGTTCGTTGATTCTCAAAGGCTTCCCGAAAGAGTGCTCGTTGTTCCGGCAGACCCTCACTGTAGTTGTAATATAGGCGACTCGCATGTCCTCGGGCTTGATCTGCATGCCCGCGGAGCCATTGAGCGGTAATCCCTAGATTCGCTGCAGTGGGAACGGTTACGGTGGTTTCTTGAACAGCGCGCATCAAGGCATTGAGCAGGTCCTCGTGAACGGTGCGTCCCTCGGCCGTATAGGAGTTCCCTTCCCGGTGGACCGAAAAATCAGAACGAGCCGGTTGTCCCAAACCGCCCCACGCCGATTGAACTATGAGCGTCTGGATTTCTGGCGTTTGCGCCCGGGAAATGCTGGCAATAACGAATAGCAACAGAACACAGATGTCGCTCGTTTTCACTTGGAGCTCCGCCAGATTATAGCCTGCGCATCTGGAAGTTGACTCAAATTTGCGTTCCGAGCCGGAACTGAGGCATAATGGGGAGACGCGTCCCTATTGCAATTCTTCGCTATGGGAATGCGGCATACCACGGCCGGACGGCCGCTCCGAGCAATGCCGTAACAAGCAGTTGAATACAAGCAATACGGGGCGGTTCAGCGGAAAACAGCGCTGCATAGGGTCCGCGCGGTGGGAGACAGAGGGAATATGTCGAAAAAAGCAGGCAAGAATATAGAGAAGGCGCGCGCCGCTGTTGAGGTCCGCCCTTACTCCCTGACCGAAGCGGTTCCGCTTCTTCAAAAGGTCAAATACGCCAAGTTCGATGAGACAGTGGAGATTACGCTGCGTCTAGGCGT
>JAJXXG010000791.1 GCA_021781255.1 Acidobacteriota bacterium | reverse complement strand
TTGGGCATGGCCCGCGTCCGGATGGGTGCTTGCTAACGGGAGAGGAACGAGAGGCCGCGCTCGGTTGCGGCGTAGGGCCGTCCTGCGCCTGGACCAGTTCGGCCTCTGCCATTTCGCGCAGGCCGGCGCGCACGCGGAAGAGCGGCAGGCCGGTGTGCGCGGCTACGTCCTCAGGGGTTGCGGGGGGAGCGAGGGCCGCGAGCATCCTGCGGGCGGACTCGGTCAACTCCCCCTGACTGCCGATACAGGCCATGACGAGCTTCCTCCTAAACAGCCTTCTTGCAGAAGTACCAGTCGGTGCATTCGTAGCCGGCGTTGAGGCGGGCGTCCACCTCTTCCATGGTGGCGGGCGGCGGCACGATGACCTTGTCGCCGGCGTGCCAGTTGGCGGGGGTGGCGACGCGATGCTTGTCGGTGGTCTGCAGCGCGTCGATGACGCGGAGAATCTCGTCGGTGTTGCGGCCGGTGGTGAGGGGGTAGTAGATCATGGCGCGGAGGACGCCGGCGGGATCGATGATGAAGACGCAGCGGCTGGTTTCCGTGGTGCTTTCACCGGGCATGATCATGCCGTAGAGGGTGGCAACCTGCTTGTTGGAGTCGGCGATGATGGGGAACGGGATGTCGACGCCGAACTTCTCCTTGATGTTGCGGACCCAGGCGATGTGGGAGCTGGTGCTGTCGATGCTGAGGCCGAGCAGCTCGGTGTTGCGCTTGTGCAGCTCGGGCGCGATCTGGGCGAAGGCGAGGAACTCCGTGGTGCAGACGGGAGTGAAGTCGGCGGGGTGAGAGAAGAGGACGACCCAGCCGCCGCGGAAGTCTTCGAGGCGGATTTTGCCGTGGGTGGTGACGGCCTCAAAGAGCGGGGCGGACATGCCGAGGCGCGGCAGATGCGCAGCGACGACGGGATCGGAGGCGACGGTGGCCGATTCTTGCTTGACAGCTTCTAGCACTGACATGCGATGTACCCCTTTCGTGCTGGACGCCGCGCAGGCCCAGGGGCGATGCCGCGGCGTTCCGGCGCCGGTGGCGGCGCGCTTTGGCGCGGATGGCCACCGGCATTCGGCAAGCATTATAGGGCGATTCGAAAAGGGGCATTGTGAGCGGACTCACAGGGAGGAGTTCTTTGACAGGGCGGAGGAAGGCGCAGGCGGCACGGTAGGGGCGCGCCGCCCGCGGGTGTGTCGTTAGTTGGCGCCGATGCGGGCGGCGACCATCTTCCACTGGCCGCCGTCGTTGAAGAGCAGGCCAAAGACGTGGGCGGAGGCTCCGCTGGCAAGGGGCGAGGTGCCGGCGAGGATGGTGTCTGTCTGCTGATAGACGGTGACGCTGGTGGCGCCGGTGAGGGTGGTGAAGGCGCAGTCCGACGGCAGGGTGAGGGTGAAGGTGGAGGACGTGCCGCTGGAGACCGCCGCGCCGAGGGCGCCGCTGAGTCCCTGGGGCATGAGGGCCAGCTCCGTGGCGCTGATGGTGCCGGACATGGTGGTGCCGCCCATCATGCCTCCGCCACCCATCATGCCGCCGCTGCCGCTCATCATGCCGGTGGTGCTGATGGGCATGACGGCCTGGCCGGGGTAGATGTTGCTGGCGTCAAAGCGAGGCGTGAAGGGCAGGTTGGACATATCGACGTTGTCTTCGTTGATCTCGTAGGAGGTGCTTCCGCTCATGTTGACGGTGACACCGGAGGCGAAGTAGGAGGACATCATGCCGGTGCCAGCGCCGTTCTGCATGATCATGGTGAGCGAGGTGACGGGCTGGCCGGTGACCGTGGTGACGATGCCGCCGCCCATCATGCCGCCCGCGCCGGACATGGACTGGACCCTGGTGGCCATGAGCGAGCCGTCGGACTGGAGGGTGGCGTCGACGAGGACGATCATGCCGCTGGCCATGCTGCTCATGGTCATGTTGCTGAAGACGGTGGAGCCGTTGGTGGCGAAGGTGAAGCTTTGCGCGGCCTGCATGGACGTCATGGTGAAGCTGCTGCCGGAGACGCCGGAGACGGTGCCCATCAACTCTTCGATGCCGCCGTCGGTGAAGTCGAGAGGATTGCCGGAGCCCTGCATGCCCGTGGTGGTGTTGAAGACGGGGGACATGGCGAGGTTGCCGCTGGAGTCTGTGGTGATGGATTTGGCGAGATTGAGATCAAAGCCCATGGCCATGGCCGTGGAGCCGACGGTGACGGGCGAGGCGAAGGTGACATTGCCTGTGATGGGGCCGTTGATGGTTTTTTGTACGGCGGTCTTGGTGGTGGGATCCATGTAGACCACGGTGGCGGAGGCGATGGTGACGGTGGCGCCGGTGTAGGTGCCCTGCGGCAGGTTGACCATGGCGAGCGGCTGCATGGTGCCCATCAGGTGCATCATCTCCATGGGCGTGGCGGTGGAGACGACGGCTGCGGAGCCGTTGCTGCCGGTGAGGGACATGGAGCTGATGTTCATGGAGAAGGCCAGCATCCAGTCCGCGGGCGAGTCTCCTACGTTGACCTGGACCATGGTCTTGGCGGCAGGCGGCGGAGTGGTGCCGGTGGAGGCGGAACTGCCGCCTGAGCAGGCGCTGAGCGAGAAGGTGAGCAGTATGGATAGCGAAAGGATTGCGGCATAAAACGCGCCGGAGCGCAGACAGGTCCTGAGGGAGTTCATCCTGATTTCCTCCAAGGGAAGCAAGGGATGCATGGACTGGATGGCAGAGGGTCGTGCAGCCGATCCGAAGCGACGTGCAGGAGCTGCCATGCGTGCCTGCTCACAATTTGTCTTTATTGGAATGCGGCGGAAGAAGCGCGTCTGTGATGGAAGTCACTCAGTGCCGCAAGCAGGGGGTGACGCGAGTCACATCAGGGATTCCTGCAGCGCGGGATACTTGGATTGCTCTGAGGATGAAGCGAGCCGTCCAACTCGTGGTGCTTGTACTTGCGTCGCTGCTTACGCTGCAACAGGCGATGGGAGAGCAGGAGTGCATTCCGGCTGCGTGCGCGCAGAGCCACTGCGGCGCAGGCTGCTGTATGCAGATGAGCGGCATGAACATGGCCGCCGGCGTGGCGAGCCACAGAGTTGCGAATCCGCGAGCGCTGTTTGAGGCGGCGTGCGGCGAGCAGGGGTGCCGGGTTTCCGTAGCGCGGCGAGCGATTCTGCGCATGGAACCGACACTGGGGCAGAATGCATTGGCGGCGCAGGCAACGGATACAGTTGCCGTGCGTGCGCAGCGCGTGGGCATGAGCGGCCGCCCGGCGCGAAGAGATGTGCGCACGCCGAAGAATGAACGCTATCTTTGCCTGCGAGTCTTCCGGATCTAGACCTTCCTACGCGACACCGCAACGATTCCTTCTTCAGGGCCGTTGAGGCTACTGAGAGCCGATAGTCGATCGAATGCAACTCGCATAGGAGATTCCGATGAAACACACATTTGCCGTAATCGCACTGACGTTTGCGCTGGCCTTCTCCGCCTATGGCCAGGCGACCATGCAGCACCAGCACCCCGCGGAGAAACTGAGCAGGCAGCAGCTGATGGCGCTGATTGCCACGGCCAAGACCCCAGCGGAACATGAGCGCATTGCGCAGTACTATGACGCGCAGGCAAGGAAGTATCTTGCCGAGTCGCAGGAACATGCGCAGATGGCGGAGCAGTACAGGAAGAATCCGTTGATCAGCTCGTCGAAGTGGGCAACGGGGACGGTGAACCACTGCGAATATATTGCGCAGTCGCTGAAGGACTCGGCGACAAAGATGCAGGAACTGGCGGCACTTCACCAGGAGATGGCGAAGAGCGCAGCACAGAAGTAATGGCCTGACAGCGGACCCTGCCGGTGGCGCAAACCCGCCGGCAGAGTGCGCGGCGGCCTTTTTATAATGGATTTCAGCAACCCAGGATTGAGGTATTGATCGATGCCAGCATACGAGTACAAGTGCGAGACGTGCGGATACTGCTTTGAGCAGCGCCAGAAGATGTCGGATGCGCCGCTGGCGGCATGCCCGAAGTGCGGGGCGGCGCTGCGGCGGCTGATCAGCGGCGGCGCGGGAGCCATCTCCAAGGGCGGGCAGTCGAGCTACTCGGAGGCCGGCCCGGCGTGCGGGATGGGCGGGCCGTGCTGCGGTGGCGGCGGTTTTTGCGGCGGAGAGTAACGGCGCTGCTGCTGACGGGCCTGACGGAAAAGAACGGGCGCTAGGCGGGCTGCGGGCAGGGCGCGGAGGATTTGCGCACCACCAGCTCGGGCTCCAGGCAGAACTGCTCCACGGGATGGGTGGGCTCTTCAATGCGCGCGAGCATCTCCGTGGTGGCCAGGACGCCCATGCGGTCGAGGGGCTGGCGCACGGTGGTGAGCGCGGGCTGCACGATGGTGGCGGCCTGCACATCGTCGAAGCCGACGACGGAGACATCCTGAGGGACGTGGCGGCCGGCGTCTCGCAGGGCGTGGATGGCGCCGATGGCAGACATGTCATTGAAGGCCAGCAGGGCGGTGAAGGGCTCACCGGACTGGAGCAGCCGGTTGGCAGCCAGATAGCCCTCGCGGATGGGGTCGAGGCCGTCGCGGATGCGCTCAAGCTGAACAACCAGGCGCTCGTTTACCGCGAGGCCAAGCTGTTGGCAGCCGTGCTGAACGGCTTGCCAGCGGGATTCCGTGTCACTGGAACCGGCGTGGCCTTTGAATAAGGCGATCCGTCGGTGACCGAGGGCGTAGAGGTGGTCGAGGGCCTTGCGCACGCCGAGGGTGTTGTTGATGCCGATGCTGGTGACGGGAAAGTCGTGGGTGAGGCTGCCGATGGAGACGAGGGGGATGTTGGGGGCCGCGTCAACGGGGGTGTTGATGAGGATGATGCCTTCCGCTCCGCGCTCGACGAAGACCTGGAGCAGCTGCTGGATGCGGTTGTGGTTCCAGTGGTGGCTGGAGATGAAGTAGACGTAGTTGCGCTCGATCAGCAGGTCCTCCATGGCGGTGAGGAGCTCGGAGTCGTAGCCCTCGGTGAGGTCGGGGGAGAGGATGCCGATCATGTGGCTGCGCTTCTTGTTGAGGACCCGGGCGAAGTAGTTGGCGCGGTAGTTGAGTTCGTGGGCGGCCTTGAAGACGCGCTCGCGGGTCTCCGGCTTGAGTCCCTGGGCGACGGGGGAGTTGTTGAGGACGAGGGAGACGGTGGAGCGGGAGAGGCCGAGGTAGGCAGCCAAGTCGCGCAATCCTATGGGTTTATCGCCATTGGGAAGGGGTCTTGGTTTTGCGGTCGTCGATCGTTTTGGCTTGGACACTGAAGCGATAGTAGCAAAAGACAGTTGACAATCGCACAGGAAAAAAGCTCAAATAATGCAAAATCTAAACCGGTTTAAAAAACTGGTTTAAATTGTGGCTCCGGAAACACGCGAAACGAGGCGAAAGCTGCCGGGACAGGCAAGGCGTCGCTGCGGGGTGGTGACTGGACCATGCATCATTTGGAGGCATTCCCATGACGCTGAGAAGGACGTGGATTCTCGTCCTTGCCCTGTTCGTTGGCCTGGCCGCGCCGCTCTGGGCGCAGTCGGATCGAGCGACAATTACCGGAACCGTCAAAGACGCATCGACGGCCGTGCTGCCGGGCGTTCAGGTAGAAGTGACGAACACCGGCACCAATGAAATTTCAACCACGACGACAGACAAGTTTGGTTTCTACCGGGTGGGGAACCTGCCCATCGGGAACTATTCGGTCCGGTTTTCGAAGAACGGTTTCAAGACTCTGGACCGGAAGGGACTGACGCTGCTGATCAGCCAGGTGGCGGAGATTGATCCGACGCTGCAGGTGGGCGGCGCGACGGAGACCGTGGAAGTGACCAGCGCGACTCCGCTGCTGCAGACGGAGAACACCGCGGTGGGCACGAACCTGAACAGCGAAGCGGTGAGTGAGTTGCCGCTGAACGTGCAGGGGAGCCGCAACCTTTCCAACTTCATCTTTGCGTATGTGCCGGGCGCGGAGGGCTCCGACTACAGCTCGCACATTGACGGCAGCATGGCGCTGACGAAGGAAGTGCTGATTGACGGCACGTCAGCGGTATCGCAGCTGGGCGGCTACATCAGCGAGTCGCAGCCGCCGATGGAGGCGGTGCAGGAGTTCCAGGCGGACACGGCGGGCATCAGCGCCGATGCGGGCCGCAGCGGCGGCGGCGTATTCCGGTACGAGATGAAGTCGGGCACGAACCAGATTCACGGCTCGCTGTTTGGCTTTATGCACTCGACGGCGCTGGATGCGCTGAGCGCGTCGAACCACCTGGCGGCGGTTACGGACCCGGCGAACGCGGACTCGTATCTGCACAAGAGCGATTCGCTTTCTGACTGGGGCGGCAGCTTTGGTGGCGCAATCGTGAAGGACAAGCTGTTCTACTTTGGCGCGTTTGAGCGGTACATGCAGGCGATGTGGAGCCTGGGCCCGAACTCGCGCACGGTGCCCACGGACGCGATGCTGGGCCTGGACTCAAACGGCACCCCGACGCAGTTTGCCGACCTGAGCCCGATGCTCTCGCCGAGCGTACCGATCTATCCCTGGGGCGGCGGCGCGCCGGCCACCGATGACTGCGGAAACCCGGTTTATCAGGGCGCGATCATCGATCCGGCGACCACGGCGAATGGCGCGTTCGGCTGCGTGTTTGTGAACAACCAGATTCCCACGAGCCGCATCAGCGCGACGTCAGCGCAGATTGTGCAGCTGTTTCACCAGTACTACAAGCCGGAGTCGACGCTGCCGGCAAACAATGCGGGCCCGGCGTACAACCCCGACCCGTGGTTCCACAACACGCAGAGCAGCATCAAGATGGACTACAACGCGAGCGAGCGGCAACACATTAACGGCTCGTTCTACTACGACAACTATCCGCGCATCAACGCTGACCAGGGCGGCGTGTGGTCGCCGAACAGCCAGTACGGCGGGCCGATGGCCAATGCCTATTGGCATAACACGACGGCGCCGGGCGCGCGCCTGAGCGACACGTACACCTTCTCACCGACGCTGGTGAACACGGTGTATGCGACGTTCAACCGGTTCCGCAACCCGAGCATTGCTATTTCGCAGGCGGCGGGCTGGGACAAGAAGCTGGGCATCAACGCGGGCGCAGGCAACTTCCCGCTGGTGGTGTTTGATTCCGGCATGTACACCAACGGAGGCAACTACCAGAACGGCTGGAACTTCTCTGGACTGGGCAGCCAGTTCAATGACTTCTATGCCGGCAACACGTTCATCTACAGCGATGAGCTGTCGTGGAATCGCGGACGCCATAACGTCAAGTTCGGCGTGGAATTCCGCGCGATGCAGTTCAACAGCCATCCTGACTCGGGCACCTTCAACAATATTCACTTTGACCCTGTGACAACGGCGCCGAACTGGTGGCACTACAGCGCCTACAACCAGCTGGGCAACGCGTTCGGCAGCTTCCTGCTGGGCGACGTTTACCTGGCGACCGAGATGCCGGCGGATCCGGTGTATGGCCGGCGCAAGGCGTTCTCGTGGTACGTCACGGATGACTTCAAGGTGAATCCGCGACTGACGGTGAACCTGAGCCTGCGCTGGGACTTCAACAACCCCTACAAGGAAAAGTACGGACACTGGTCGAGCTTTGTGCTCAACGAGATGAACCCTGTCACGAAAGAGATGGGGCTGTACAAGTATCTGAAGAACGGCAGCCAGTCGTTTGAGACTCGCCAGAACTACTACAACTACGCGCCGCACATCGGCATTGCGTACAAGGTGACCGAGAAGACGGTGGTGCGCGGGAATATCGGCGTGTTCTTTACGCCGCTGAACCTGAACACGTGGGGCGGCATTCCGTATCAGCAGACGGGCAACCCGGGCTACTACCAGCACAGCTCGGAGGCGAACTTCAACTGGGACAATGGCTATCAGCCGGTGCTGTCGCAGGTGCAGACGCCGGACTACACGCAGTGGGGCGTGGTGAGCATCGATCCGCGCTCGCTGACGCCGGGCAACACGCAGCAGTACAGCGTGGGTGTGCAGCGGGAAGTGGCGCGGGAAACCATTGTGGACGCGGACTGGATCCAGAGCCACAGCTACCATCTGCAGAGCGGCTTCCTGCTGACCAACCAGCCGACCGTAGCCAACATGCAGAACTACGTACTGAATGGGAAATTCCCGGATTCGTATGTAGCCAACCCGGCGTGGGGATATGGAGGCCCCGGTTGGCAGGGCATTACGCCCTATCCGCAGGTGGCGGTGTCGTATGGTCCGCTGTTCACGGTGGGGCCGCCGCTGGGCAACTCTGACTACAAGAGCCTGCAGCTGAGCGTGACGAAGCGGTCGGCGAAGGGACTCTCTCTGCAGGGTAGCTACGCCTGGGCGCGGGTGCACGGCGACGTGGACTCGGGCTTCGAGGAACTGTGGTGGACGGGCAGCCTGCAGAACATCTACGACCTGAAGAACGAAGCGAAGAACATCTCGTCGTTTGACATGACGCACATTGTGAAGGGCTACATCATCTACAACCTGCCCTTCGGTCGCGGACAGGCGCTGTTCAACGGGGTGAACGGCGTGGTGAACACCATCATCAACGGGTGGAGCCTGAACGGAGACTTCCACTACAACACGGGCACGCCTATCCAGGTGCACTCGACGAACTACTATCCGGGCTTCAACGCGGTGTATGTGAATCTGGCGTCAGGCTGCAAGCTGACGACGGGCAAGCGCAAGCTCTTCCAGCCGTATCTGAATACCTCCTGCTTCGAGAACCCCGCGCCGGGGCAGCTTGGCACGGCGGGCAACTTCCAGGAGCAGGTGCGGAATCCAGGTCTGGCGACCGAGGATCTGGGCCTGCACAAGAGCATCGCGATGGGACCGGACGGACGCTACAACCTGACGATGCGCATGGAGTTCTTCAACCTGTTCAATCGCAATCAGCTGGGTGGACCGGACACGAACATGGCGGATGGAACCTTCGGGCAGATCATCAGCTATGGCGGAGTGGGAGGCCGTGTGGGCCAGTTTGGAGCACGCTTGACCTTCTAAACCTGGGCAAGAAACAATGGCACTCCGGGTGGCCTGTTGCGGGCGGCCCGGAGTGCTCCAACTTGTGCGGAGACGCGCAAAAGCGGGAAGATGGACAGCCGGGGACCGTGGCGCTGGAAGATATGTGCCTGCGGAGACCACAGGCGGGGTAGAACAATGCGACGGAATGAAGGGCAGATGGGGTTGAGAACAACGCCAGGCGACGAAGCGGCGCAGCGGCAGAAGCGGCATTGGGTGCGGTCCATGCTGGCGGTGTGGGCGATGGTGGGGCTTGCCACCGGGTGCAGCGGCGGAACCAGCATGAGCGGGACGACGGGCGGCTCCACGCCGGCGGCGACACCGACGATTGCGACCGCGGCGGCGCAGAACGGTGCGGAGATTGTGACGCTGAGCGACACGACCACCGGAGCGCAAATCTATTACACGACGGACGGCAGCACGCCGACTACGAACTCGGCGCAGTACCAGGCGCCGTTTCTGGTGGCGTCGAACATAACGCTGAAGGCGATGGCGATGGTATCGGGCGGCGCGGCGAGCACGGTGGCCACGCAGTCGTTCGCGGCGAATATCGCGGCTGGAACGCTGGTGTGGTCGGATGAGTTCACGAATACGACGGGCGCGCCGGCACAGCCGAATCCGACGGTGTGGGGCTACGACACGGGCGCTGGCGGCTGGGGCAACAACGAGCTGGAGTACTACTGCGCTTGGGGCGCGACGGGTTCGCCGTGCGACGCGTCGAATCCGAATGCGTATGTGGGCACGGATGGCTATCTGCACATTGTGGCGCGGCAGCCCTCGGCGGGTGTGTACAGCTCTGCGCGGTTGAAGTCGCAGGGGTTGTTCAGCCTGCAGTACGGACGGCTGGAGATTCGGGCGATGGTGCCGGAGGCGCAGGGGCTTTGGCCGGCGGTGTGGCTGCTGGGCAACAACATCAAGACGGTGAACTGGCCAGCCTGCGGCGAGCAGGATGTGCTGGAGCGCGTGGGCCCGGCACTGACGCCGGACTGGAATGCAGGCTCCGTCCACGGAACCGGCTTTACGGGCACCAACCTGAGCACGAAGTACTACTTCCCGAGCGGAGAGACGGCGGCGCAGTGGCACACGTACGGGATGATCTGGAGCAAGGGAACGGTGGCCTATTACATCGACGACCCGACACATCCATACGTGACGTACACGACCTCGAGCATCAGCAGCCTGGGCGGCTCGGTGTGGCCGTTTGACGCGGGCGGCAACTTTCTTATCCTGAACCTGGCGGTGGGCGGACAGTGGCCGGGCAGCCCGGATGCGACGACGCCGTTTCCGTCGGAGATGCTGGTGGACTACGTGCGGGTGTATACGAACTGACGAACGGGGCGGGACTGCGCAAGCATGCGGCGAGGGGATGCTTCTCTCGCCGCATTTTTTTGTGAGCGGGCGAGGGATGCGGCAGCGCATATCAGCCTATAAGACTGGCTGCATTGTGGTGATTTGTGTCACGGGCTGAGGGGGAAAGGCGAGTTCCCTGCTGTGGCGGTTATCCTGTAATCGTTGCTTTTCGTGACCAGAATCACTGACACGTGTAGCTTCAGGCACCGTAAATCTACGTTGATGCGAGATTGCCACTCCGGTACGAGCGCTCACCGGCAGGAGAAAGCGGAGTTGGCGGCCGGCTCAGGCGTGCGAGCGCGATAGCATCTGGCACTCTATCTTTTCCGGGATCGGAGGATCTCTTTTTTATGGAAGTGAATACGCTTACGGTCACAGACAACCGCACGGATCAAACTTACACATTGCCAATCGTGGACGGCACAGTCCGGTCAATGGACATGCGGCAGATCCGCACGAGCGACGACGACTTTGGCCTGATGATGTACGATCCCGCGTTTATGAACACGGCTTCCTGCCGCAGCAACATTACGTATATCGATGGCGAGCGCGGCATCCTGGAGTATCGCGGGTATCCGATTGAGGAGCTGGCGGAGCGGTGCACGTTTCTTGAGGTGGCGTATCTGCTGCTGTTTGGCGAGCTGCCCAACGAGAGCCAGCTGAAGAGCTGGGTGTACGAGATTACGCATCACACGATGCTGCATGAGACGACGCGCCAGTTCATGGAAGGGTTCCGCTACGACGCGCATCCGATGGCGATGCTGGTGAGCACGGTGGCGGCGCTGTCGGCAGTGTATCCAGAGGCCAAGCATGTGCATGACGCGGAGAACCGGCTGCAGCAGATCAAGCGGCTGATCGGCAAGATGCCGACGGTGGCGGCGATGTCGTACCGGCACAGCGTGGGCTTTCCGTATGTGTATCCGGACAACGACCTGAGCTATCCGGAAAACTTTATGAACATGCTGTGGAAGATGGTGGAGCCCAAGTACGCCGCTAATCCTGTGCTGGCGCGGGCGCTGGACATCCTCTTTATTCTGCATGCGGATCACGAGCAGAACTGCAGCACGAGCGTGATGCGATCGGTGGGTAGCGCGCTGGCCGATCCGTATCTGTCCGTAGCGGCGGCGGCCGCGGCGCTGTCGGGCCCGCTGCATGGCGGGGCCAATGAAGAGGTGCTGCGAATGCTGGACGAGATTGGCACCAAGGAGAACATCCCCGCCTACATTCAGCGCGTGAAGAACGGACACGGCAAGCTGATGGGCTTTGGGCATCGCGTCTACAAGAACTTTGACCCGCGCGCCAAGATCATCAAGCGCACGGCGGAAGAGGTGTTCCGCGTGACGGGCCACAACCCGAAGCTGGAGATTGCGCTGGAGCTGGAGAGGATTGCGCTGCAGGACGAGTACTTCATCAAGCGCAAGCTGTATCCGAATGTGGACTTCTACTCGGGCATCATCTACCAGGCGGTGGGTTTCAAGCCGGAGCTGTTCACGGTCCTGTTTGCGATTCCGCGGACGGTGGGCTGGCTGGCGCAGTGGCAGGAGATGCTGACCGACTCCGAGCAGAAGATTTCGCGCCCGCGGCAGGTGTACACGGGGCAACGGTCGCGCCGGTTTGTTCCGATGGAAGAGCGGTAGCGCGAGCATCGGCAACGATTGCGAAAGGCATGGACGCCACGGAGACAGGTTCTCCGTGGCGTTTGTGTTTGTGCGGGCGGGGATGCGGAAAAAGGAAATTCTGCGCGGGTTGCGTTTTGAGGAGTGTAAGGCAGCTTGTGGCCATGCGGCTGCCCGGGGGCCCCACGATGGAATCTACGAACGGAATTCACTTCTTCCCGGCAGGAATACGCGACCTTTTTCTGAGACTGCTGAACGGACTGCTGCCGGTGTTCCTGATTGCCACCGTGATGCTGGGCGAGCAACGGCTGGTGCGGGCACGCGTGGTGGCGCAGAAGCGCCGCTGATCCGCGACATTTCCACGACAATTGCAACTTAGCGTTTTGGCGCGCCTGCCGCGGCGGCGACTGTTTGCGCCTGCACGGCAGGGGATGCCCCTGCGGCGTGGCGGAGCGGCGTGGGCACGGCGCGGCCGCTGCCCTCAAGCAGAAAGAGAAGCTGGTTGGCGGCGACGGCGGGGTGCGACTCCACGAGGCCGGAGGGCCAGTGGACCTGGATGTCGGCGGTGCCGTGGCTGCTGCGTGCGGAAGAGCGCAAGGCCAAGCTGGTAGCGCACGTCGTAGTGGCCGGGGTTAAGCGCGGCAGCCTTTTGCAGATGCGCGATGGCGTCGGTGTACCGCTGCGCATCGACGTCGAGAATGCCGGAGAGATAGAGCGCGTCGAAGTTGCCGGGGTGCTCGGCGAGCATGCGCTGGACGAGCGGGCGGGCGGTGGCGTCGTCCTGCTCGAGGACGAGCACGCGCAGGTAGAGCAGCTCCGCCGTCGGGTCGTGGGGATGCGCGGCCAGCGCGGCGCAGGATGTACTGCGCAAACGCACGGCGGCCCGGAGGAAAACCGTTGGTCTCCTCCTTGAGCTGGAGGGGTGCGATGCCTCTCCAGCATCTTTTTCTCATGCGTCCTCTTTCTGCTTGCCGGATTCGAAAAAAGCCCGCGGTTCCACTAGGATGAAGTCCGTCATGTCTATTCCCACGCAAAGCAAAGCTATCTGTGGTGTGAGTTCCCTTCTGTGCCGCCTGCCATTGACCGCGGCGGCGCTGGTGTTTGCGGCGATGCTGCCGGGCGTTGCGCGGGCGAGCGCGCAGCCGTTGCCGGCGGAGGCGTATGGGCCGTACAACGCGGTGTTTCTGCCGGATGGACCGGGGCTGACGAAGCCGCTGGCGAACGGGGCCGCCGCGAATGGCCGCACGGCGGCGATGCTGCAGGGCGGGTCGAGCTGGACGCTGGCGTTCTGGTTTCATGCGTCGGAGCCGCTGAAGGGAACGGTGCTGCTGGCCGGTGTGGGCGAGCCGGGCGCGGAAGATGCGCGCTTTGTGGCCGTGCAGGACAACCATCTTGGGCTGTGGCTGGGCAGCGGCGCGCAGGCCAGCCGCATGCCGGTGGCTACGACCGCGCTGAGCAACGCGCAGTGGCACCTGGCGGTGGCGGTGGGCGCGGGCGCGAAGGTGACACTGTATGCCGACGGCAGGCCGGTGTTGCAGAGCGAGCCGGCAGAGGGCGCGGTGGCGGCGCTGCTGGAGATGGCTCCGGCGCTGCCTGCGCGCGTGGATGGCCACCACTTTGGCGGAAAGCTGGCGGGCGTGAAGGTGTATGGCGAGGCGCTGACGGCGGAGCAGGTGCAGGCGCTGGTCGCGGCTCCGCCAGACTTTGCGCTGCCGACGTACGAAGAGGCTTCCGGCCACTGGCCGGTGCAGACGCGGGCGCAGGCTGGATACAGCGCGCCGCAGGACCCTTCGACGCTGCCGCGCGGCAAGGGCGGCATCCAGAAGCCGGTGGCCAAGCCACTGCCGCCCGCGGTGAGCCGCATGGAAGCTGTTGGCGCGGAGCAGTGGCGGATTCGCGGCGGGTGGATGCTGGCGGCGGCTCCGGAGGTGAAGGCTGCGGGCGACACGATTGCCAGGCCCGGCTTTGCGACGAAGAACTGGCTGGCGGCCACCGTGCCGGGCACGGTGCTGACCACGATGATTGATAGGGGCATCTATCCCGACCCCGATTATGGGCTGAACAACCTGGCGATTCCCGAGAGCCTGGCGCATCAGGACTACTGGTATCGGGTGGAGTTCAAGACGCCGCCGCAGGCGCATGGGCAGCGGCTGACGCTGACATTGGAAGGCGTGAACTACGCGGCGGAGGCCTGGCTGAACGGCCACAGGCTGGGCAGCGTGACGGGTGCGTTTGTGCGCGGCAGCTTTGACGTGACGGAGCTGGTGCATGCGCAGGGCGAGAATGCGCTGGCAGTGCGGGTGAGCCCGCCGCCGCATCCGGGGATTGCGCATGAGCAGTCGCTGAAGGGGGGACCGGGCGAGAACGGCGGCATCCAGGTGCTGGATGGGCCGACCTTTGCGGCAACCGAGGGCTGGGACTGGATTCCCGGCATTCGCGACCGCAACACGGGCCTGTGGCAGGATGTGGTGCTGACGGCGACGGGCGCGGTGAAGCTGGGGGATCTGCAGGTGGTGACCACGCTGCCCAGGGCGGACCGCAGCGAGGCGGATATCGAGATTGAGGCGCCCGTGACGAACACGCTGCCGCAGGCGACCGAGGGCGAGCTGACGGCGAGCTTTGACGATGTGAAGGTGACCCGGCATGTGCGGCTGGAGCCGGGCGAGACGGTGGTGCGGCTGGAGCCTGCGGAGTATGCGCAACTGAAGGTGCAGCATCCGCGGCTGTGGTGGC
>JAJXXG010000052.1:2830-3623 GCA_021781255.1 Acidobacteriota bacterium | reverse complement strand
AAGGTAGGTGCCCAGGAAGAGCACGTAGGCGAGCGATCCGTAGGCGAATGCCAGCAACCTGGCGGCCCCTCCAGCCTTGGAATTGGCGCCTGTGGCAGAACCCGTGGCGCCGGGCGATGATGTCACCTGGCTACCGATGATCCTCTCGTCTTCCCTTATGTCGTACCTCATTTCATTTTCCTCTCATTTCAAAAAGTTTTTTCCAAGGTTAAGGAACTAGTTTGCCCACGGGAGGGTCTGGCGGGCGAACCTCCAACGTCCGCGGACCAGGTGATACATAAACGTTCCGAAGCAAAAGCTCCCGATGGGCACCGCCAGCGCGGCCGCCAGTAAGATCGTCTCAAGCACGTGCGCCGCAAGGCTGAATCGGAAGTGAATCAGCAGTGCGATGGTTAGCGCGAAGGTCCCGGCCTCGGTTTCCGCGGCCCGCCGCGGAGCCGGCGCGGGGCCAAGGCGAAACGCCCCCTGCCGTCTGCCGATGGTTCGGTTGTAGAGGGCGCTAATAGGATTCAGTTCCGGGAAGAGCGCACTCCACCACAGAACGGTGCACAGGGCCAGAAAGACGCCCGACGACTGAAACAGGATTCCTGCAGCGACCGCGATGAGCACAACTTTCGGTTGAAAAACAAGCGCGGAATACTGGCGCGAACGGAGGGTGGGAGCAGGATCTTCGAATCCCATTTGCAGAATGAAGTTGCGTTTAGCGGTATCCCGCCAGCTTGCGGAAGCGACGTTGCTGGAAACCTCGGCAGCACTGGTCTGCGCGGCAAACTGGCCTCCGATGACCGTCTCG
>JAJXXG010000052.1:0-2820 GCA_021781255.1 Acidobacteriota bacterium | reverse complement strand
TTTTCCATTCCGTAATTCATTTCATTCACCTCTTGTTACCCCGCCGTTCTTGACGCCCCAGCGGAGTCAGTATGCCGAGTTTCGCCGAAGATTCCCGTTGACACAATGTCCGGTGCTCTGAGATTCTTGCCTCAGGCTCCAAAACAGCACAGGGTGCTAACTCCTTGCAGGTGAATATAATGGACGTGCTATCCGACGTCTTGCGTGTGGTCCGCCTGTCCGGGGCGGTGTTTTTTGTGGCCGAATTCTCTTCGCCGTGGGCGATTGAATCCCCACCCTCGAAAAGCCTCGCGTCACTGATCTTGCCGAGCGCTGAGTGCTTCACAATCTTTCATGTGCTCGCTGAGGGCTCTTGCTGGGTGAAGGTGAAAGGCGAGCCGCCGCTGCGGATGGTCTCCGGAGACGTGGTAGTTGTTCCCCAGGGGGACGCGCACCTGATGGGGAGCGATCTCGATCAGAAGCCTACGCCGATGAAAGTCCTTGTTCCGGTACTCCCCAGTCCAGGAATGGCTCCAGTAATCAGCGGCGGTGGAGGTGCGGTGGCACGGTTCGTGTGCGGTTACCTGCACTGCGACCAGAAATTCAATCCTCTTTTCAGCACGCTTCCAAGATTAATGTGCATTCGTAACCGCGAGGGCAGCGTGGTGCTCGAATCCGTCGGAGCTGCGAACCCGTCTTCGGATCGGCTGGTCCCGTTCCATGCCGGAATGTGGCTGAATACGACTCTCTATTACCTCATCAAGGAGGCGCACGCGCAAAACTCAAGCAGCCAGCTGATTCTAGGCCGGCTGACGGAGTTGATGTTTGTGGAGGTCCTGCGCCACTACATGGAGGAACTGGCTCCGGGTCAGAAAGGATGGCTGGCCGCCCTTAAGGATCCCTTTGTCAGTCGCGCTATCAACCTGCTGCACGCGGAACCCGCACGGGCGTGGACGGTCGAAGACCTGGCGCGAGATGCGGGTGGTTCGCGCTCAGCCCTGGCGGGCCGGTTTACAGACCTTATTGGAGAGTCACCGATGCGCTATTTGACCAACTGGCGCATTCACCTTGCAAAACAACTGCTCTGCGAAGGTCATCACAGCATGGCGGAAGTTGCCGAACGCGTCGGTTACGAGTCCGAGTATGCCTTCAATCGTGCTTTCAAACGTCAGGTGGGCAAACCTCCCGCAGCCTGGCGCAAGAAAGGCTCCGCCCTGCAGGCAGCGCAATAGAGACTCGCGTGCCCCGAATGCTTTCCCCTCGAGACGTGCATTTAAAAGTACCGAAAGCTGACAGACGCAGAACCCCGAATTCATGTTAGATTGAGCTTTTTACTTTAGAGGGGCCTCTGCCCATTATTCCATCAATTGGAGACGTGATTGTGAGAGCCTTAATTTTGAGATTAGCTGTTATCTGTTTTGTTATCCCGGCGCTGATGCCTGCCACCGTACGTGCGCAGGCAAAAGCGGAGAAGCCGCCTGCCCAGCCCGAAGCGACGAAGACGGAAGCGTTCAAGCCACACGAGACGGAGACCCACGGCTCCGTAACCATTGGCGGGCATGTGATCAATTATGACGCTTACGCCGGCACGCTGATCGTGCATTCCAAAAAAGCGGATGAAACGGCGGAAGACGCGGAACAGCCCTCTGCCTCCGCCAAGGGCCAGCCGGCGGAAGCCAGCATGTTTTACGTGGCGTACTTCAAGGCCGGTGAGAAGGACTCGACACGCCCCGTAACATTTCTTTACAACGGCGGGCCGGGCTCATCAACCTTGTGGCTTCACATGGGCGCGTTTGGGCCCCGGCGCGTGCTGACGGCAGACGATACGCACACGCCGCCGGCCCCCTATCGTGTGGTGAATAACGATTACAGCCTGCTCGATGTGAGCGACCTGGTGTTTGTGGACGCGCCGGGAACCGGCTTCAGCCGCATCCACGGCAAGGACGCGAAGAAAGCCTTCTACGGAGTCGATCCGGACGGCCGCGCGTTTGCCGACTTCATTGTGCAGTTCCTCTCGAAATACGGGCGATGGAATTCGCCGAAATATCTGTTTGGCGAAAGCTACGGCACCACGCGGTCGGCGGTGCTCTCAAACCTGCTTGAAACGGACCACGACATCGATCTGAACGGCGTGATCCTGCTGTCGCAGATCCTGAATTTTGATCTCAGCCCCGACGGCCCGGGGACGAACCCTGGCATCGATCTACCTTACGAGTTGGCACTGCCGACCTATGCTGCCACAGCGTGGTATCACCACAAGTTGCCGAACTCGCCCAAGGAATTGCAGCCACTGCTTGACGAGGTGGAACACTTTGCAATGACCGACTACGCGGAAGCGCTCGAACAAGGCTCCGCACTTCCGCCGGAGCAGAAGCAGGCCATCGCCGAGAAGCTCCACCAGTACACCGGCCTTCCTGCGGCTTATATCATGAAGGCGAACCTGCGCATCAGCGGCGGAGAGTTTGAGAAAACGCTCCAGGACGCGAACAACCTGACCACCGGCCGGCTCGACACGCGGTTCTCCGGGCCAACGTTCGACCCGCTCAGCAAAGAAGCCGAGTACGATCCGCAGTCGGCAGCCATCAGCTCTGCATACGTGGCCGCGTTCAACGACTATGTGCGGAAAGATCTGAAGTACGGTGCGAACGAGCAGTACAAACCTGAAATCGAAATCTGGAATAGCTGGAACTTCCTGCACCAGCCTCCTGGCTCGCATCGGCCGGCGCAGCAGGCCGCCAATGTCATGCCGGACCTTGCTCAGGCGATGAAGTACAATCCCGACCTGAAGGTGATGCTGAACTCCGGCTACTTCGACCTTGCCACGCCCTTCTTCGAGGGGAT
>JAJXXG010001309.1 GCA_021781255.1 Acidobacteriota bacterium | reverse complement strand
AATATTCTAGCCGGGCACTTCGGGCCCACTCGAGAGCGATTCGCGGGGACCGGCAGATCGATGGCCCTAATCCTGCACGACACCACCGAATTCTCGTATCGGCACGAAGATACAAAGCCGATTGGAATCCTGCAAAAGATTCCAGCCGGTCCTCCGGGAAGAGCGGGACGTCCTTATTTCTACACCAACTGCGGCATCCTGATGCATTCCAGTCTGGTCACGACTGTAGATGGCCTGCCACTCGGACTGGCTGCTATCAAGTTCTGGACCCGCGACAAGTTCCACGGCGCCAATGCCCTGAAGCGGAAGATCAATCCTACGCGCGTGCCGATTGAGCAGAAGGAGAGCATACGCTGGCTGGAGAATCTACGGCGGTCCACCGAACTGCTCGGCTATCCTGGCCGTTGTGTCCATATCGGAGATAGAGAGAGCGACATCTACGAACTGTTCTGCCTTGTGCGAGAACTGGGAACGCATTTCCTTGTGCGCACCTGCGTGGACCGGTTGGCCGCAGATGGCAATACCACGATCGCTGCTGAGATGAACAGAGCAGAAATCCGTGGACTTCATCCGATCCAGGTGCACACCAATCGCGGCGAGACCACTACCGCTGTGCTGGAGATACGGTTCCGCCGTATCGTGGTTCGTCCACCGAGGGACAAGGAAAAGAGATATCCGGAACTGGTGCTCACCGTGATTTATGCAAGGGAAAGCTGCAAGCCCAAAGGCCGGGAGAAGGTCGATTGGAAGCTGCTGACAGACCTGCCTGTGTGCTCTTGCCTTGACGCAATCGAGAAGCTCAACTGGTACGCACAACGTTGGAAGATCGAGACCTTCCACAAGATCCTCAAGTCCGGTTGCAGGGCCGAAGAAGCGAAGCTCAGGACAGCCGAGCGGCTCGTGAACCTGGTCGCAATCCTCTGCATCCTGAGCTGGCGAATCTTCTGGATCACGATGCTGAACCGCACCACGCCGGAAGCATCCCCCAACGAAGCGTTCACCGAACTGGATCAATATCTGCTCGACGAGTTGCTGCCAGACAAGCATCCACTGCCGCGCGAGCCCTCGATTGCCCATTACGTTCTCAAGCTGGCAAGACTCGGCGGCTATCTCGCTCGCGCTCATGATCGGCCACCCGGCAATACCGTCATTCGGAGAGGCTTGTCGCGCTTAACAGACATCGAGCTTGGAATCATGATCGGAGTTCAACTTGTGGGTAATTGAAAGGAACTAGGGACGCTTACGTTTTGGATGTCCATGCCGAGACGATTGCAGTTGCCGTAGCCGAGCCGGATGGCGAGGTTCGCACTGGCTACCCCTCTGGACGGAGTGGGCCCTTAACGATGCGGAAATGCCCTTGCCCAACATGCACGTTTCTAATTGTCGCAAGTACTTCTTGTGTATCCCTGCCACAGTTGCAGTATGCGCGAGCCGTCCGAATATTTGATTGGCAGTAGGTTGCATACCGCAAGGCACAAGTTGGCTAGAGCGAAGGTTGGCAGCCATTGCCAAGAAAAAGTCAGCAATAAATTCATCAGGGGGCCGGAAAGAGTGATAACGAAGTTCTCTTTCGGAGGTCCTGCTTCTCGTAGTGTGTAAAGACCTTTCCAATCGAGGCCAACTCTTTTCACCTTGACACCCAAGGCTAGTGCAGTGACCACATGCGAGGTTTCATGTAATACCATCGCTACAATGCCGAGGAAGAAACCCTGGAAAAAGGGAACATACCAGCTCCACTTAAGAAATGGCACAATGCGCTCACTTTCCGACCAAGAAGTAGAAGATTGGATGGCGGACTAGAATTAACTACTGCCTTTGATAGTTTGCGGACAACAGCGCGCCGGTCCTAGATTCTCCGGACTCTGTGAGTGAAGGCCCAGAAGAGGGCGGCGACAATCGAATACAGTGAAGCTGCCTTGGCCCCTTGGATTGGCGAAAGAGCGAGCCAAATCACAGCGTAAACCAGCATCGCCCAGAGGAACGAATGCTTCCGATTGGCATAACTGTTTCCCAGTACATTGAGAACTCCTCTGAGACGCGCTTCTTGAACTTCGCGGTATCTCGGATCTGATTTGCATATTTGATTCATGTTGATCAGAATCTCCCAACCCATGATTAACGGCCAAAGCCGGTTGGTTGTGTTGTGACTGAAAGTCGCGATGCGGCTGAATCCGACCGAAACGCTTCGCGTTTGGCATTTTCAAGCTTCAATTGTCTTCGACTTCCGCTTATAGGCCAAACCAGTAGCCGCTTGCTCCTCAATAGCATCCGATAGACCGGATGCTGGAAGCTAACCGCCTTTCAGGCGGTTAGCATAGGAATGGTGGCGGAAACTCAACTTGAATTTGAGAAAACGCCGTCATAAACACTCTATGACGCGGTCATCGGACGACTCAATTCCACTTTGTTGCAACGGGACTGGCTAAAAGGTAATAGGCCTGGTCCCGGAGGCTAGAAGCGGGGTTCATTCAGGCGCCAGAGCAAACTTGTGGGTAGTCAGATTCTGCATTGTCCGCCACTGCTGCCCGGCTAAAACTCGAATAGGATCAGTTGGTTGCAATTGGTAAGGTCTGAGTTTGTGTTGTTCTTCTGCTGAAGAGCTTGTGCAATGGGCATTCTCTCGTACAGGGTGACAGAGAGCACTTGCAGAAAAGTGTAGAGTGAGCAGGGCAGGTCCAGGCACATTTTGACGATTGCGACCAGAAGGTAGGCCGGGACTGCGATCCAGATTTGGGTCTTGGTTGCATTTTCGCCGGTTCCAAAGGAGACTTTGATGCGCAGGTGTTGTTTGATCCATTTGAAGATCTTGCTCGATAAGCGATGAGCACTGCAATTTCCAATGCAGCGATGCAGTTGCCATGAGCAGGTGCCCGACGCAGTTCGAGTGATACGTGAGATGCTGCAGAATGCGGCCGATGCCTCCCTCGATGACTCGTTCGAATATACGATTGGACCACCCGTGATGGATCTGGCCGCAGCTCCTTACGGGGGCGCTCGCTATTCGGTCGAAACACGGATGGATGGAAGGATCTTCGCTCGGTTCCATCTCGACGCAGGCGTTGGCGATGTGTAAGGGAACCTCTGAAAATACTCCCAATGCGCAACTGGCGCGGGTAATGTGGGAACGGGGAGCAGATCGCGCATGCAGCAGATGACGTTGGCCCATCAAGCAAGCTTTGAGCGGTACACGAAGAAGACGCGGCGGGAGCAATTTCTTGAAGAGATGAATGGAGTGATGCCGTGGTCTGAGCTGTTGGCTCTTGTGGAACCGCACTACGCGAAAGGCGAGGTGGGGCGCAAGCCTGTGGGTCTTTCGATCATGCTGCGCGTGTATTTCCTGCAGCAGTGGTTTTCTCTGTCCGATCCGGCGGCCGAAGACGCGCTGTACGAATCGGCGGTATTGCGGCGCTTTGCCGGCATCGATCTTGGGCGCGCGCCGGCGCCGGATGAGACCACGATTCTCAACTTCCGCCATCTTCTGGAAGAGCACGAACTGTGCGGCGAAATGCTGGACACGGTGAACCGCTATCTGGAGAACAAGGGCATTCGCATCACCACGGGCACGATCGTCGATGCAACCATCATCCACGCGCCCTCATCGACGAAGAACGAGAAGAAGGAACGCGAC
>JAJXXG010000689.1 GCA_021781255.1 Acidobacteriota bacterium | reverse complement strand
GTCATCGCGCTTGGACGAAATTATGTTCAGTCGATGATTATGCTCAGTGCGATCGCCAAGTGCCTTTGCACAGAGCCCGGATCGCTCTCGCACTGCGCATAATCTAAAGCCGAACGAGGAACTGCATTAGTTGGTCTGGAGGCTGATAGCGTGAGCGTTTGGGGCCGACAGGCTGCAATCGGTTCAGGGCCCGTTCTTTCATCGTGATATCGGCTTCGATGTACATATGGGTTGTCGCTGGGTTTTCATGGCCCAGCCAGAGGGCGATGACGGTAATGTCGACGCCTGACTGAAGAAGGTGCATTGCGGTTGTGTGCCGGATGGTGTGCGGAGAGACACTTCGCCTGGGCAGGTCGGGAAAGCGCTGTGCCGCTACACCCACAGCATCTGCGAGACGCTGCGTCACGTTGGATCTGGTCATGAGAGTTCCGCCGCGGTTAGGAAACAAGAATGCCCGACTTGAAGGATCGTTCAAGCGCTTCCTCCATGAACGGAGGAGCGACGCCGTTGACCGCCACAGTGGGACGCTTCGTTGTTTACGTCCCTTGCCGTGCAGGTGAACCGCTGGGGCTCCTCCGTCGAGCACCAGATCGTCAAGCCTCAGGTGAAGGATTTCGGAGACTCTCGCGCCGGTGTTGTAGAGCACGGTGAATAGGGTTCGGTCGCGTTGTCCCACCCAACTATTAGGATCGGGGGCGTCGAGAACCGCTTGCATCTCTTCCCGGGAGAGAAAACCCAGAAGAGGGCGATCAATGCGCTTCATCGGTACAGACAGGGCCTGTTCAATGATATGAAGCGCGGAGATATCGTGACGTGCCGCGTATTTGAGAAACGATCGAAGTGCTGCAAGGCGAGCGTTGCGGCTGCGGGGGCAGTTCTTGCGATCTGTTTCAAGGTGATCGAGAAAGGCCAAAATCAGCTTCGCGTTCAAGTCTTCCAGTGTGAAGTGTTGCGGTTTTGTTCTGAAGCGGCGTTCTGCAAAGATGAGTAGAAGCCGGAATGTGTCCCGGTAAGCGGCGATGGTTCTGGGGCTGACGCTCCTATGCTGTTGCAGGTGATCGACGAAGAAGCGCTGCAGGAGCGCAGAGAAGGATGTGTTCTTTTGCACTTCAGCCATGGGAATGCCTCCTCGCGGACTGAGCGAAGTCCTCGAAACTGCGTCCCGCAACCGCCATGAGTTCGGGAACTGCGGTCAGATACCAATAGGTATCAGAGACCTTGGTGTGGCCGACGTAGGTGGAGAGAGCGAGCATCGCGTTGTCGATATCCACGCCATGCTCATGCCACAGTTGCACGCGCCTGCAGATGAAGGTATGGCGTAGATCATGGATGCGGGGTGCCGGGTGTGATCCACGGGCGATCCACTCCAGTTGAGTTCGGAGCTTACCGAAGACGCAGTGAACAGTTCGCTTAACCAATCCTGCTCCCGTCGCGGTGACGAAGAAGCAAGCCCTCGATGCGGAAGGCACCGTCTGCTGTCGGAAGGCGAGGTATCGCGACAGCGCACTGGTGACAGTGGGATGCAGAGGAACGAGCCGGGACTTCGCGAACTTCGTCTGGCGTACTGTCAACACGCCATGAGCAAGGTCCACGTCTTGACACTGCAGCTTCAAAGCTTCAGAGATGCGTAGTCCGGTGCAGGCGATGAGGCCGAACAATGTCGTGTAAGTTGCTGGACGAAGACCGCCGAGCGGATGTATTTGACCTGCTTGATGCAGGAGATCGGCGATCTCCTGGTCGTTATAGATATGAGGCGTGAGGCGCCGGTGGCCTGGGCCGAAGGTGCCGTTTTGAGGAACATAGGTGGCCGATTCGAAGCGGGCACAATATCTGGCGAATGGCCGGATGATCTCAAGACGACGGGCCCATGTGATGGGCGTAGCCCGTCTCGCCCGTCCTCGGACCCAGTCCACAATGAGCTGTTCCGTCAGGGTGCCGCAATGGCCGCGTTGATCGGCGAAGCGTGCAAACGCCATCAACTGTTCTCCTGCGATCTGAAGTTCGAATCCCAGGCTGCGGCGCTCTTCAAGATACTCTTGCACCAACTTCTGCATGCACAGGGCGGCAATCATAGCTCCCTCCCAGGCCAGGACATGGCAACTGCGGTCAACCGGCGCAGGTCGACCTTCGTATAAATCATGGATGTATCGAGGCTGCGATGTCGCAACAGATCGGCAATCTCCTTCAGAGGGGTTCCGTGACGCAGCAGATTGGAAGCGATGCTGTGCCGAAGAATATGCACGCGAGAGTGAGTCCAGCCGCATCTCTGGTAGGCATCCCTGATAGCGCGACGCACAGCTCCGGGACCGATCGGCCTGTCGTGGGGAGCAACATGGCGGACAAAGACAGCGCGGCTTGAAGTCAATGGACGCTCGGTCTGCAGATAGTCCGCTATGGCGCGTCCCACTTCGGCGGGCAGTGGCAGCACACCGGCTCTGCGCAACTTGCCGGCGGCCAGACAGATCGTCCCTTCTCTCCAGTTGAGGTCTTCCAGTTGCAGTCCAACGACTTCACTGGCGCGTAACCCCAGGTCGGTCAGGCAACGCGCCATCGCATAGCCTCGCTTGGGCGAACAAGTCACTCGTTCAAAAGAGTTCAAGAGTCTCTGAATCTCGTCTTCGGTGAACACCTCCGGCAGAGGGGCAAGCCTCCAGTGCGCCGCGTTCGGAACGGCATCCTGTAGCGGCCGAACATCATCTCCCGCAAGCGCTCGAAATCGTAGATAGCACCGCAGTGCTCCGCTCATCACTTGCACGGTTCCCGCACTCCAACTGTTCTGGCGGTTTAGAAAGAAGCCGCGAATACTGAGAGCGCTTGGAGTTCCTCTGCCCGGCGCGAGGCAATCATGTGTCGAGAACAGTCTGCGAAGAATGCAGATGCGCTGCCGTCGGGTGTTCGCAGCAAGCCCACAGGCATGATCCATGTATCGGTCGAACAGTGCGAGATCCGAAGCAGTCGGATCATGGCTTGTTGGTCGCTCGTCAATCGCTCCGTTCGCACGAAGAACGCTCAGCAAATGTCGAAGAGCAGTTCTGTTTTCATGCACACTGCGTCGCGCAGGATGGGGACAATCGCAACCAGGCAAGTGGTCTTCGAGAAAGGCTCGGACTGCTTCTTCATCGAGGCCAGACAGGCCGACCCGTTGAGTGCTCAGCCAATGTGCAAAGTGGGCGACCCCATAGACGTAGCCGCGTTGTGTCCTCTCGGTGTAGCGCTGAGAACGAAGATAACTGATGTAGCTCGAAACAAATGGTGTGAGCACGCTCTGACCCAGCCAGGAACGTACTTGCGAATGCAAGACAATCGCTTCAGTCATGACAACCTCCTACGAGGTAGGACTTCTACCTGAGGAGATCCTCGCGATTATGTCCAGCTAATTCGCCACACAAAATGACCGATCCCGCACAGAGCGGGCCTCCATCCAGCAGGACCGTAGCCTACTGCACATAATCATCGACTGAACATAATTTCGTCCAAGCGCTACGACGCGCAACGCGCGTTCGGCGGCGTTGTTGTCGATCTCCAGATGACCGTCGTCGACATAGCGGGTTAGGGCCTGCCAGCGTGAAGTGACATAGCGGATCGCCCCAGCCGTATCGGACTTGCGCGAGAGCTTGGCGAGCGTGTCGTCCATC
>JAJXXG010000193.1 GCA_021781255.1 Acidobacteriota bacterium | reverse complement strand
GGCCATCGGCCAATTGCTGCCCCAGCTCACTGCCGAGGACGCGAAAGCTTGGTTTAGGCTCCCATTTAGCGCTCTACAGCAATAGGAGAGATGCTCTAACATGCCGCAGTTTGCATTGGAGCACGTTACGCTCCAGGTCACGCCCGCCTGACTGATGTCATGCTCAATGGATGCCGTGAATTTGAGCGATTGTCCTGGAGCTACCCAGGCACCCGCCGGGGTCACTGCAACCGCTACGGGCATCTGGTGCACAGTAACCTTGCCAAACTTGCTGGGATCAGCCTGCGAAGTTGCCACGACCGAAACGTCAGCTGGAACGGCAACAAGCGCAGGAGCTGTGTAGCTCCCAGTCGAGCTGATGGTGCCACAGGCAGCGCCGGTGCATCCGGATATGCTCCATGTGACAGTGGTATTCGTGGTTCCAGTCACAGTGGCGACAAATTGGTGGATCTCGTCCCCTCCCAGAGTCACTGTGCCTCCCCCTATCACTACGGAAATCGTCGGAGGAAGTGGTGCAGTGTTGGAAGACGAAGCGACTTTGTCACCGCAACTGGAGAGCATAGGAATAAGCAAGGAGAAAGAAAGAACCAAGTGCAGAAACCGGCCCATGCGATTCATAAACACCTCCACTCAGGGCTACCCAAAAAGGATTCTGGCTGCGAGCCTGCTTTGCAGCAATGGACGCAGGCTTATTTCATTCTTAAATCTTTGCAGCCAGATAAGTCTCTGGAAGTCTGGTATTTAGCTAGAGCCCGCCTGTACATTCGCTGGGGCTTTTGGCGATGTGTGACTGTCATCACGGAGCGAGATATTTAACGGGGCGCAGGATAAACGATACGCAGTAGGTGTGGTGACTGCCGCAGGAGCAGGACAATGGCCAACATCGTCCGCTTCGACTGCTACGAAGTTGACTTGCCGGCAGGCCAGGTCTTCAAGCACGGAACTAGAGTCAACCTTCGTGACAAGTCCTTCCAAATACTGGCGACCTTGCTTTCCCGCCCGGGAGAGGTTGTCACGCGGGAGGTTCTGCGTCAGCGTCTCTGGCGGGATAATGTATTCGTCGATTTTGAAAATAACCTCAATTCCGCCGTCGCGCGACTTCGCGAAGTTCTGGGAGATTCGGCTGAGCATCCGCGCTTTATAGAGACACTCCCACGGCATGGTTACAGGTTCATAGCCAGTGTTTCAAGGAACGACACCACCGCCACAGAGGCATCCCTACAGAAAGTGCGGCTGCTGGTACTACCGTTTGTCAATTTAACGGGCGATCGGGAGCAGGAGTACCTGAGCGATGCCGTTACGGACATGATCATTACAGCCCTGGCCAGCCTGGATCCAAATCGGTTGGCGGTGATCGCTCGCGGCACTTCCATGCACTACAAAGCAAGCCACAAAGATTTGGAGCACATCCGGCGTGAAGTGAATGCAGATTTCCTCGTCGAAGGCGGAGTCCTCCGTGCCGGAGACACACTTTGTGTCGACGTACAACTCATTCAAGGCAGAGACCAGACTCAGCTGTTTGCAAAGAAATACGAAGGCACTAGCCATGATCTATTTGAACTACAAGACTGCATCGCACTAGCCATCGCTGCACACGTGCCTATACCAGCCGTCCCAAGGGATCCTCTGAAAATTGCCGGGTTGTAGATAATCAAGAGGTTGTTCCGGTGTGAGCGTGGCTGATGGGGCTGGTGACAGGCTGGAAGCTATAGCACGCGGGCGAGCCAGTGGCCGGTGTGGGAGTGGAGGCTGGCGGCGATTTCTTCTGGCGTGCCTTCGGCGACGATCTGGCCGCCGCCTTCCCCGCCCTCAGGGCCGAGGTCGATGACCCAATCGGCGCTCTTGATGACGTCGAGATTGTGCTCGATGACGATGAGCGAGCCGCCGCCGTCGATGAGTTTGCGGAAAGCGGTGAGCAGCTTGGAGACGTCGTCGAAGTGGAGGCCCGTGGTGGGCTCGTCGAGGATGTAGAGGACGCGGCTGGCCTGCGACGGCTTGGCGCTGGCGTTGGCGGAGCGCACCTGGGCGAGATGGGCGGCGAGCTTGACGCGCTGCGCCTCGCCGCCGGAGAGCGTGGTGGCGGACTGGCCGAGGCGCAGGTAGCCGAGGCCGATCTCGTCGAGGACGGCCAGCTTTTCCTGCAGACGGGTTTGCCCGGCAAAGAAACGCAGGGCCTCTTTCACGGTGAGCTGCAGGACCTCATGAATGTTCTTGCCCTTGTATTGCACTTCCAGGATCTTGGCCTGGTAGCGCGTGCCCTTGCAGTCTTCGCAGGGCAACTCGACGTCGGCAAGAAACTGCATTTCGACAGTGACAGTGCCATCGCCCTCGCAGGTATTGCAACGGCCTCCGGGGACGTTGAAGGAGAAGTGGCCGGGGGTGAGCGAAAGGCGCTTGGCCTCAGGCTGCGCGGCGAAGAGCTCGCGGACGAGATCGAAGCCCTTGATATAGGTGATGGGGTTGGAGCGCGGGGTGCGGCCGATGGGGGTCTGATCGACGAGCACTACATCGTTGAGCCGCTCGACGCCGGTGAGGGAGCGGTACAGGCCGGTGGGGTCGCCGCCGTCTGTCTGACCCAGGGCGCGGGCGACGGCACGATAGAGCACCTGATGGACCAGCGTGGATTTGCCGGAGCCGGAGACGCCGGTGATGGCGACAAGCAGGCTGAGGGGAATTTCGACATCGAGGCCGCGGAGGTTGTTGCAGCGGGCGCCGCGGAGGACGAGCTTTTCACGGCCGGGTGTGCGGCGGCGCGTGGGGACAGGGATGGAAATCTTGCCGGAGAGATAGCGGCCGGTGAGCGAGTTGGGATTGGCTTCGATTTCAGCGAGCCCGCCCTCGGCCAGCAGCTTGCCGCCGAACTCGCCTGCGCCGGGACCAAGGTCGAGCAAATGGTCGGCAGCACGCAGGACGTCGGCATCGTGTTCGACGACGATGATGGTGTTGCCGAGATTGCGGAGTTCTTCAAGGATGTGAATGAGTCTTGCGGTGTCGCGCGTGTGGAGACCGATGGAGGGCTCGTCGAGCACGTAGAGCGCGCCTACGAGCTGTGAACCGAGCGAAGTGGCGAGTTGAATGCGCTGGGCCTCACCGCCGGAAAGCGTGGAGGCGAGCCGGTCAAGCGTGAGGTATTCGAGGCCGACGGCGTCAAGGAAATTGAGGCGCTGGCGGACTTCGTGCAGGATTTGCCCGGCGATCTCCTGCTGCATGGGCGAGAGGGTGAGCGAGGAGAAAAACTCGTTGGCGCGAGCGATGGTGAGCGCTGCGGCCTGGCAGATGTTGAGGCCGTTAAGACGGACGGCGCGAGCCTCGGCGCGCAGGCGCTGGCCGCGGCAGTCGGGACACTCGGCGTAGCCGCGGTATTTGCTGAGCATGACACGGACATGGAGCTTGTACTTCTTGCGCTCCATCTGCGCGAAGAAGCCGTAGACGCCTTCAAAGCTGCCTGCGCCGCGGAGGACGGTCTCGCGTGCTTTCTCTGGGAGATCGCGCCAGGGGATGTCGAGCGGAACTCCGAGCGCGGCCGCCTGCTTACGCAGCTCACCGAACCATGGACGGTACTTTGGCCGGTTCCAGGGATCGATGGCGCCGTCGGCGAGGCTGAGGCCCTTGTCGGGAACCACGAGATTCAAGTCGAAA
>JAJXXG010000457.1 GCA_021781255.1 Acidobacteriota bacterium | reverse complement strand
ACGGGAAAGCCCCCCGGAACCGTCCATGCGCCGGTCGATTCACGCTGAGGTTCTTCTGTTTGAATATCCTCTTCGTGCTCGTCGCGGATGTCCCCGACGATTTCCTCCAGCAAATCTTCAATCGTCACCAATCCGGCCACTCCGCCGTATTCATCAATCACGATGCGCATGTGCTGCTTTTCGCGTTGCATTTCGCGTAGCAATTCATAGCCGCGTTTGGTTTCAGGCACAAACACCGCGGGCCGCTGCAAGTCCGCCACAGTGCGTGTTTTTGCCTCTTCATCCTTGATCTGAAGCAGGTCGTGCGCAAACGCGATTCCGGTGATGTTGTCCAGTGAATTCAAATAAACAGGAACACGCGAGAAATTGTGTATCTGAAGAACTTCAAGAAATTGCTCCAGCGTTGTTTCGCCGCTCACAGCAAAAATCTCCGGTCTCGGCGTCATCACCTCCCGCACCAGCTTGTCCCCAAATTCCACTGCGGAACGCACCAGGTCGCGGTCATTCTCCTCCAGAATGCCCTCTTCTTCACCGGCTTCAAGCAAGGCTTCCACATGGTCAGCTGCTTCTTCCTCAAGATCGGATGGGGCTTCAGCCAAGGCGGACAGTGAGTTGAAAAATCGAATGAATACCGTAACAGGCGTCATCATCCAAAGCAGGATCTGGACCAGCCAGATTGCTTTCGCCGCCCAACGACCCCGCGAGTGCTCAATGAAGAAGGAAGGCAATATCTGGCAGCACACCACGACCACCAGAATTACTCCGATCACCGCCTGCACAATCTCGACCGGCGCAGGAGGGCCAAGATGCGGTGCGCGGTCAAAAAGAACAGCGCCGATCTCAAGTGCGATCAGCCCAAGGACCACTTGCTGCAGCACAGCCGCGGACAATGCGGCGTGCTCTCTGCTCAATCCGAGCCTGGGTTCTACTCGGCTGTCCCAGATTTCCAGCGTCTCCTGCGCCTCGCGCGAAAGGATCTTTCCAAATTCCAGGTAAATGCGCCGAATGTAGGAGGCGAAAATCTCGATCAATGCAAGCAAAACCAACACGATGATGGAAGTGGCGGTCATGCTTTTCGCCCTCGCGATTTGCGACTGCCGGGCCCTTTGGGCAGGCTTGTCCTTTCGATCAAGCCCTGAGGCAATCCCATTCTTGCACGCAACTCTTGCTCGCGACGAGCCATTTGGCCAGAATCTGTTTCGTGATCGTAACCGACAAGGTGAAGCAACCCGTGCAATATGAGTATCTTAACTTCCACGTTCAGTGCATGTCCCTGCTCTGTGGCCTGCCTGGCGGCAGTGTGGACGCTGATTGCCAGATCTCCTGCAACAGCATCAGCCACAGCTTCAGATGCTGGAAATGAAAGCACATCCGTCGGCTTGTTGAATCCGCGAAACTGGCGGTTGAGCCTTCGAATTTCCTTATCCGTGGTCAGGAAAACTGTCACCTTGCCGCGAAGTCTTACTTCCACTTGCGCCCTTCGCACAAAGCTGGAAAGGGTACGCGCCGATGGAAGTCGCACCCTACTTGCAGGCTCTCTGCCAGCAGACGTGTCTAATCGTTTCGCCGTGGAAGACGGTGGCGCGAAGTCCGGGACCAAATCTGAATCGATAAGGATCATGATGCGCAGGAACACAGTGCATGTCCCCGACTGGTTACTGATGATACGCGAAAATCACTGCAGAACCAGGTGACCCGGCACCGATAACCCGACCAAATCATTGCGGTTTGGCCGGGTGTGCAACCTGTTGTGCCGGCATGCCTTCGCGGCCTTGCGATTCAATTTCGAGGCCTCCACCCAGTTCCAGAGGCAGTTCTTGCTGCTGCGGCTTGGTCGTTTCATACGCGCGCACGATCCGTTGCACAAGCGTATGACGAACCACATCCGACTCTTCAAAGTGGCAGAAATGGATGCCTTCCACGCCGTCCAGAACGTTGATCGCGTCGACCAGACCGGACTTGCGCGGATTGGGAAGGTCAATCTGAGTGATGTCTCCCGTGATCACAACCTTTGAGTTAAAGCCCATACGCGTGAGAAACATCTTCATTTGCTCAACTGTTGTATTCTGCGCCTCGTCCATGATGATGAATGCGTCGTTGAGAGTACGACCGCGCATGAAGGCCAGCGGAGCCACCTCGATAATATTTCTTTCCAGCATCTTATCGATCTTTTCAGGCTCCATCAGGTCATACAGTGCGTCGTAAAGCGGCCGAAGATAAGGATCCACTTTCTCCTGGAGACTACCAGGGAGAAAGCCGAGGCGCTCACCCGCTTCCACGGCAGGACGCACCAGGATGATTCGGCTCACTTTCTTTGCGTTCATGGCGCCAACGGCCATCGCTACAGCAAGATAGGTCTTGCCTGTTCCCGCAGGACCGACGCCGAAGACCATGTCGTTCTGCTCGATCGCCTCAACATATTTGCGCTGATTGACTGACCGAGGCTGCACAATGCGCTTCGCACCAGCGGAACGCTGCTTGCCCGAGTCGTTCAGAGACTTCAGCGTTGTGGAGGCATCCGCCACCACGAGCTTCAGCATTCCATTCAGTTCTCCGTTGTGCGGGTGAACACCCTGACGCCGCAACGCTTCGAAATCCTGAAAGATTCTTTGCACGCGGGCAACTGCTTCGTCCGGTCCCTCCACGTGCACTGCGTCGGAACGCAAATCAATCCGGACTCCCAGAGAGTCCTCCATCAGTCTCAGGTTTTCATCGCGGGTCCCAAACAGGGGCTCAAGATTAGGTGTGATCTCGAGTTTAGCGTTCAGAATGCCTCCAGGAATGCCTCACGGGCAAACACGGTTCGATGCTTCACGATTTGAATGGATTGTGTGGATTGCCCCAGGTGGCTGGATCTACCACCCGGTCTGAAGGGACGCACACCGACACTCACAATTTGTGCCGTGGTCGGATTGGTGTAGGCAACCAAGTCCCGTATCTGGGGAGAGAGTAGCGCTCACCGCCTCAGCCGTCAATCCCACTCCGATGAACTTTTTCCAAATTGTTCACTTTCCGGGTTCATTTGCGGTAACGGATATCTGGCAAAGTGCCTTGCAATGAGGTCTTTTTCGCACTTCTGCCATACGTGACGCGGATTGACCAGCCCGGAAATTTCCCGTAGACTAAGTAATTGCGTGGGATGCGGCTCGTGTTGCATTCAACCCCGCATCACTCCACCCTGAAAATCAGGGCTTTCGCTGAAGGAATTGCAATGGCAAACCATGTTTCTGCGCTCAAGCGCGCCCGTCAAACTGAGACTCGTACCGCTGTGAACCGTGCCAACCGCACCCGCGTGCGCACCAGTCTTCGTGCACTGCGCGAAGCCATCGCAAAGGGCGACGTCAAGGCGGCTCAGACGCAGTACCGCGAAACCTCTTCGCTGCTCGACAAAAGCGTACAGAAGGGCGTCCTGCACGACAATACAGCATCCCGCTACAAGAGCCGCTTGAACGCGCGCGTGAAGGCTCTCGCCACAGCTAAGGCATAATCGACACCCTTTTAATGGTGAAAGGCCGGGCTTGTCCCGGCCTTTACTCTTGGTCACTGCTGTCGTTGTCGACTAATCCAATAGCTCAAAGACTCCTGCCGCACCCATCCCGCCACCGACGCACATTGTCACCATTCCATAGCGCACACCGCGG
>JAJXXG010000547.1 GCA_021781255.1 Acidobacteriota bacterium | reverse complement strand
GTGCCTGCCGTTGCCACGGGAGCTCCCGACCTGCGGTAACATCTTTGCCGATTACTTTTGCGGCAGCCGCAAGCCTCGGCGATGTCCTTGGCCTCGCAAGTGTGAAGTCGCCGGTTTCAGCATCGCCACGCCCTGCGCCTCTCGGCAACTCAAGTGACCTAAGTCGCTGCACCGGCTGCGCCACCGCATTATTCTGCCTCTGTCGAGGGCAATATGGCCACGCAGATTCTAAATACATCTCAGAGCGGCCCGGCAAAGAAAAAGCTGCAGCGGCGTTCCGCGCCCGATCATTCGCAGCTTATCCGCCACATCGTGCAAGGCGTATTCGTGCTGTTGAACGTCTGGATCGGCGCGCAGTTCTATCTGTGGGTGCGCTACTTTGAACGCGGCGCGCAGGGGATGGCCGTTGCGCGACCCGCCGGTATTGACGGTTGGCTCCCCATCGCCGGCATGATGAACACCAAAGTGTTTTTCTCCACCGGCCGCGTTCCCGCCATTCATCCCGCCGCCATGTTTCTCTTCTTGGCCTTCGTCCTCATCAGTCTGCTGGTAAAAAAAGCCTTCTGCTCCTGGATTTGCCCGGTGGGCACGCTCTCTGAGGCGCTGTGGAAGCTTGGCCGCAAGCTCTTCCACCGCAACTTCGGCCTCCCGCGCTGGCTCGACATTGCTTTGCGCAGCCTCAAATATCTCTTGCTCGGCTTCTTCGTCTTTATCGTCGGAACCATGGCGGTCGATGCGCTTCAAGGTTTCATGGCCTCGCCCTACGGCCTCATCGCCGACGTGGAAATGCTCGACTTCTTCCGCGGCATCTCTGTAGCCGGCATCATCGTTCTCGCCGTTCTGGTGGTCGGTTCTGTCGTTGTTCAGAACTTCTGGTGTCGCTATCTCTGTCCTTATGGCGCCCTCATGGGGCTGGCCTCTCTGCTCAGTCCGGTCAAAATTCGCCGTGACGCTGAAGCCTGTATCGATTGCGGAAAGTGCGCAAAGGCTTGCCCGGCGCGGATTCCCGTCGACCAGTTGGTGCGGATCAGCACCGTCGAATGCACTGCCTGCATGGAGTGCGTTGCCGTCTGTCCCGCGCAGAATGCTCTCCAGCTCTCGCTCATCCCGCGGCCAAGCGCCGGCCTCGCTCAGCGCTGGATCCGCCGCGCTCTTTCGCCCGTTGTCGTCGCATGCATCCTCGCCGGTCTCTTCGCCGGAATGGTGCTCTTTGCCCGCGTCACAAACCACTGGCAAACCCACATTCCCAGCCCGGTGTATCTTGACCTCGTTGCCCACGCCGGCGATCTCTCGCACTTCTGAACGGGATCGCCTCGCCGCGGGTGGGGCTCCGCTTCTTCGTCGCTGTTGGAAAATTGGGATCGCCCAATTCCGTGGCTGCTAAAATTCCCACGTGGTCACGCCCCGCATCGATCTCGCTTCCGTTCTCCAGAGCACGGAGCTGCTCAAAAGCCTCTCGCAGCCCGAACTGCAGACCCTCGCCGGCCGCACCGTGCGCAAGCTCTTCACCGCCGGTGAGCTCCTGTTCTCTGAGGGCGAGCCCTGCAATGGCCTTAACATCATCGCCCGCGGCAAGGTCCGCATCTTTAAAACGTCAATGAACGGCCGCGAGCAGGTGCTGGCCGTCAACAAGCCCGGCGAAACCGTCGCCGAGCTGCCTGTCTTCGACGGTGGTCCCTATCCGGCATCCGCCATCGCCATTGAAGATGCTGAGATTGCCTTCATCTCCCGCCGCGACTTCCATGCCTACTGCCTCGAACATCCCGAGGTTGCGCTGAAAGTCCTTACCGTGGTCGGCGCGCGCCTGCGCAAGCTTGTGGGATTAATTGAAGAGCTCTCCTTCACCACCATCCGCCAGCGCCTCATCTCCGTGCTCGTCCGGCTCGCGCAGACCGCCGGCCGGAAGTCCGCGCGCGGCGTCGAGTTTCAGCTCCCCTCCACTCATCAGGAATTGGCCAGTCAGCTCGGCACTGTCCGCGAGCTCATCTCGCGTAACCTCATGCGCCTGCAGGCGCAGGGACTTCTCGAGGTGGATGCACGCCGAATCGTGGTCAGGGATCTCGATGCCCTGATTGCCGAGCTCGATGAATCCGCGGCGGATCTTCAGCGAAGGCCGCAGAAATAAAAGCCAGCATTTCCTGCGGACCGAAGCGCCGCCGGCCGCCATTCAGTGTCCGTGCTACGATAGCTCTATGCACCGGCGGCTGTTTGCATTCTTCGCGACCGCGATCGTCCTCCTGATGATCGTTCCGCCCGTGCTGAATGCCTTCGACTCCTGGGACAAGACCCCGGAGCTCCCCATCGTCGGCCACGATACGGAAACCACCCTGATGGTCATGGCCTGTGAGGCCGGAATGGGCGTAGCCGTTGCCTGGGCGTCGATCCGGCTGCTTGACTGGCTGGCTGCCGTGCTGCTGCCCGGAATTGTGGCCGCCGCTCCGCTGCGCATCCTGCGCGGCATACGCGCCACAGCCTATCTGCTCCTGCTCTTTTCGCCGCCCTGGCGAGTTCTCTCCCTGCGTATCTAGTCCTCCCGCTCGCTTCAGCGCATTCGTGTGCGCGTGCGCTCTCTTGCGCCGTGCGCCCTTGCTGAATTACGACTCGCGGGAGTTTTTTCATGAAGTTGATTCCTTGCTCCGCTGAGGGCGAGCTGCGGCTCATGCCCTCCTTCGGCGCCGTTGCGGCTGCCGTCTTCATCACCTTTATCGCTGGCGCCGCCGTTGCCTTTGCGCAGGCTTCCGACGCCGATGTGGTCACCGTTCAGAGCCGTCCGGCAACATCGCGCCTGGTCGCTTACGGCCAGGTCGCGCCTGTCGTGGTCGTGCCTGTCAGCGCCGCTGAAGCCGGCGTGGTGACCGGTTTCAATGCCCGTCCCGGCATGCATGTGCGCGCCGGGCAGACTCTCGCGCATCTGAGCGGGCCTGGCATCGATTCGCTCCTCGTACAGGGCGAGGCTGACCTGCGCAGCGCCCAATCGCAGCTTGACGCGGCCGAGAAATCGCTGGCTATCGCGCAGCAGCAGTTGCCTGCTCATCTCACCACGCGCCAGGCCGTGCAGCAGGCGCAAAGCGCGGCCGCGCAGGCGCGCAGCGGCCAGGCCGGCGCGCAATCGCGGCTGAACACGGTGCGCCAGTTGATGACCATCGCCTCGCCCACTGACGGTGTTGTGCTCCAGCTCAATGCCGCCGATGGCGCCTTGATCGGCGCCGGCCAGCCCATCCTCACCGTGCAGCCGGCCAACGGGCTCTGGCTCCAGGCCAACTACTTCGGCGCTGATCTCGCCGCGATTCATGTCGGCATGACGGGGCAGTTCGCGCCATCCGACGGCGGTGCGCCCGTCAAGGTGCGCGTCGCGTCCATTCCCGGCACCCTCGCCGCAGGCGGCGGCGAATCGATCGCCCTCGAGCCCGCAGGTGCCGCTTCTTCCTGGCTCAGCGGCGAATCCGGAACCGTCACCCTCGATCTCCCCGCCCGGCAGATGGTGGCCGTCCCTACGCGTGCGCTCATTCTCAACCAGGGAAAGTGGTGGGTCATGCTTCACACCGCCGCGGGCGATCGCGCGCAGCAGGTCGTGCCCGGCCCCGTGGCAGGATGGCAAACCTTCATCGTCAACGGCCTCGCGCCGGGCGCCAGGGTCGTCG
>JAJXXG010000938.1 GCA_021781255.1 Acidobacteriota bacterium | reverse complement strand
TCTGTGCCTTGACAAAGCCTTCGTCCTTATCGAGGGGTACTCGGTTCGGTCTATATCGTCAGAAGTTTTCGCGGGGCTGATTCGGCTCAGTCCTGGAAGGCGGGGCTGCGACTCCCGATGCAGGATACGGCCGGAAGACTTACGTTGACCCTGATCCAAAAATCCCGTTGCCTATCACAGGATAGAGTCCGCTCGAAGAGGCGTTCGTTTTCTTATCTGCCGGCCAAAGCGCGCAGAAACTGAGGCCCATCCATCCGATACTTAAAGGCCTTGCGCCCATCGATGAACACTACGGGCACCTGATCGGTGTACTTCTGCTGCAGTTGCGGGTCGGCATCGATGTCGACCTCGCGCCACTGGAAGTGGGCCTGGCTCTGGAGTTCTGCAAGCGTCTGCTTGACTACCTCGCAGAGATGACATCCTTCGCGCGAATACACTACTACGTCGTGCATGGGGTGATTGTAATCGTTCCTCTGAAAATTACTCGGAGACAGGTCCTGACAAAAATCGACCTTATTCTTTGTCCGGGTAGCCGATAAATTTGTTGGCCCAGTGGATGAAATATTTCATGTTGGGGGCGTCGGTGTGGCCGCCGTCATCCTGCCGCCAGGCGAGCTTGCCGCCGAGCAGGCCGGTGTTGACTGCAGGCATGGGGGCGGTGTGGTAGTCGAGATTGTCGGTGCTGAGACCGGGCGCACCTAATAGAGTCCAGACGGGACTGGCGGCGACGGTTGCCATCCAACTGCCCTGGTGGTCGAGCCAATGGGCATCGCCTTTTTCTGGAATGCCGTAGCTGACGAAGGTGAGGCGCGGCGCGCAGAGGGCGAGGAGTTCGTTCGAGTCGACGGGAATGTTACCGGGATTCATGCTGCCGAAGGTGGCTTTTGACGCGCCGTACTTGATGAAGTTGCCGGCCATCCAGTAATACTCGCCGCCAGTGAGGCTTTCGACGGCTTCGCCGAAGTTGCGGCGCAGGGGAGTTGCTCCTCCTTTACCGGAGGAGCCGATGAGGACCATGGCGAAGCGTGGATCGTAGGCCATGGTGACGAGGGCGGCTTTGCCGTAGCGGGAGACGCCCTCGATGCCGACGTGTTTGGCGTCGACGGCGGGATTGGTTTGCAGATAGTCAAGCCCGCGGCTGGCAGCCCAGGCCCAGGCGCGCAACGCACCCCATTGGTCCGGCGTGCGGGGCTGGCCTTTGTTGACGAGGCCGATGATGCCGCGAGTGAGGCCCGCGCCGTTGTCGGCTTGCGCAGATTGCGGATCGAGCATGGCGAAGCCCCAGCCGGCGGCGATGAGTTCCCATGTGTTGGGGGGATCACCGTCGGCATTCATCTGCGGAAATTGAAATGGGACGGAGCGAACGGGATCCCAACCGGGATGCTGCGTAATGACCTGCGCGAGCGAGGGGTCCTGTTTGATGAGGAGAGCCTTGAGCGCGGTGTTGATGCGCACAAGATCTTGCGGCGATGGCTGGACGGGCGCGGGAAGAGCGCTGTTGCCGAACATCATGAGGACGGGCACGGGGCCGGTGGCGTCGGCGGGCGTGACGAGCGTCATGCGGAGGTTGACGCTGATGAGGGAATCGGCGGCGTTGTCGACGTGGCCATTGAGTTCGGTGGCGATGACTGGATGGAAGCCGACGAATTCATGTTCGGTGGCGACGACAGACCAGGTGACGTTGGGGACATGTTTGGGGACGACGCCGTAGACGTATTCGTCGAAATCGTGGACGATTTGCGGGCGGCGCTGCTGCCACCAGATTTTTGCGGTGGTGACTTTTTCTCCATTGTTGAGAGTGAGCGCATCGGGCAGATTGGGGTATGGGTTGGCCTTCGACTCGTCGTAGTTGGCGTGGTCGGAGGCTTTTGGATTTCCGCTGGGACCGGGGCGCAGGGCTTGGATGCCGAGCTGCGTCATCATATTTTGATGGTCCTGATCGGCGGTGAAGGTGACGGGGGGCGGGGTGGACGGAGATTGCGCGGGTGAGTGAATGGCGGAGAGAGTGAGCGAGACGAGTGCAAGTGCGTAGGGAAGGCGCATGAGTGTCCTCAGGAAGTGCTCGTCCAAATCGATTTAGTTCGGCGGTTCATACTAGAACATCGCGTAGGGAACGCGCAAAAGGAATCGCTCGCGGCCAGCCTGCGGCGAGGCTGGGCTGCGTGCGGTGAGTTCGAGGATGGCCGGTGGGTGAGTGCGCTTAGCTGAGGATGGAGTGGGCGGTGCTGATCCACCAGCTGGGAGCGGAGCGCCAGGTGTAATTGACGAAGACCTGCGACAGGATGAGGACCGGAAGTGCGATCCGATAGACCACGTGGACACGGCGGTTGACGAGAAGGTCTCGTCCGACACCGAGAAGGATGACGGCATCGAGGCAGGGGAAGAAAAGATTGTTGTTGAACAGATAGAGAATGCGACCAAAAGCTGCATCGAGCAGTATGACAGTGGCGATGAAGATGAGGCGGCGATGGAACTCCGGCTTTTTGCGCCACAGAATGGCGAGGGCGAAGCAGATGCCGAAGGCGAGCATGTCGAACAGGGGTTCGATCAAAAAGGCATCCGCGCCTGGCTGATGGAGACGGACCGTGTCGAAGCGCGCCATGACGATGGCTGTGGTAATACCGAGAGGAACCATGACGGTGCCGAGCGCAGCACCAAACCATCCGAGAGAGCGGTGGATGCGGACATGATGCGTGCGGATCAACGCCGACTGAAGAATGAAGAAGACAACCCAGGTGGAGAATGCGGCCGCGTGGATCCAGAGAAGGGCGGGGCGCGGAGGCGCGGCGTGGAGCAGGTTCTGGTTGACGGAGTGACTAAAACCCCAGACGACAACGACTGCGACGAGCAGCGACATGGCGAAGTAGAAATATTTATCCATCAGCCCGTTTCGACCGAGGACACGGCTCTGTGGGCGCACAAGTATAGGCTGGGGTACGGCGGTCATTCGTTCACTCCTGTGCGGGCCGCTTTTTGCGGAGCGAAAGCGAGATGCAATGGAGGGATGGGCCGACGCGATGAAAGGCTAGCATTGGCGGCATTCGATGGTCAACGAAATTTGCAGCGGACGCGTGTGGCGACGCTGGGCGCGCGGATGCGGGGCTGGATCGAGTGGCGGAAAGAAGCTTCGATGGTTTGCGGATCTTGTGCTATTCTCCGCTTGTGTTAGCTGCGGAGTCGGCTCGCAAATCGGACACATTGCGCCACAGCGCCGTGGTGCGGGCGACGCACTGGCTGACGGTGATCGCGTTTTTTGCGCTGCTGATTACTGGCGTGGAGATTCTGATTTCTCACCCAAGATTTTATTGGGGAGAGGTCGGCAACTCGACCATGCAGCCGCTGTTTTCGCTGCATATTCCGGCCTCAAGAGACACCGTGCCAACGGGCTACAAATACACCATGCCGGATCAGAATGGATGGAGCCGCGCGCTGCATTTCCAGGCGGCGTGGCTACTGCTGTTCACAGGATTGATTTACGGAATTGCAGGGTTTTGGAGCGGACATTTTCGCAAAGACTTGGTACCGGGCCGCAGGCAAAGATCGTGGAGCGCATTTCGAGCTGTGATGGCGAAGACATTTCGCCGCGGTCCGCCGAATGGCGAGCAGGCGCGATCGTATAACGTAGTGCAGCGAGCGACCTACCTGATC
>JAJXXG010001271.1 GCA_021781255.1 Acidobacteriota bacterium | reverse complement strand
TGCGGCTGGAAATTGAGTCGTTTCTGGATGCGGTGCGCACGCGCCGCGCGCCGCGCGTGACCGCCCGGCAGGGACGGGAAGCGCTGGCGCTGGCGCTGGAGATTCAGGCCGCGATGGCCGCCCATGCCGAGCGCGCGGGGCTCACGGACTTCTTCGAGTCGGGCGCGTAGGCCTGAAGCCGACTCAGGCAATCCCAAGCACGCGATTGACAAAGCCCACAATATATTTCCACACAAGGTAGTAGCCCGCCAGCACGCATAGAAACACGGGAACGATAAGCGTATAGGGCACGGAGCAGGCATGGAACCAGGTGACACCGTTCGATCCCAGAGCAAGGATCCCCAGGCCACAGGCTGCCAGAGCCCCCGCAGGCAACAGGAGGAAAGGTAAAAACATGCCGTGGAACTCGATCGCCAGATGTGTCCGCGTATGAGAGCCGAGCCATAGCATGTTCCAAAGTCCCCAGAGCAACGGCACGAGCGCCATGGGAAAGATGATGGCGCGCTCGATGGGAACCGGAACCTGAAGCGCCAGCCGGATCAGAATGAATCCGGCGAGCATGAGCGGCAGCCCAAGGGCGGGCACAAAGATGCCTGCCAGAAATGCGCGTAGATACGGATGCGTGTTCATCGGAAACTCACAATTCTGCGGAGCGACGACCCCGCTGGTTCACAGGTAGTAAAGAAACACGGGAATCGACGCTGGGAAAAAGGCGGCAAAGGCCGCCAGGCCGCCGGCCAGCACCCAGTCAAACCATGGTGGCGTTGCGCGTTGCGAGTTCAGGCGCCGCTGTACATCCGGCCACAGGTCGTGTCCCGGCTCGGCGTCCGCCACCGGCGGCAGCGCTTGTTTGAGCAGTTTCTTCGTGCGATCCTCGTCGTGTGCGTTCATGGTGTAATCCCCTGTTGCTGCAAATCCTTCCGGAGCAAACGAAGTGCGCGAAAGACGCGCACTTTAACTGCCGCGACAGAGATGCCGAGCGCCGCGGCCACTTCCTTGTGAGGCAACTCTTCCACGACTGCGAGCACAGCCGTAACCCGCAGCCGGGGCGGAAGGCGGGCGAACGCCAGTGCAGTGCTGCGGCGGATTTCTGCCGAGACGCCGGGATCGCCCGAAGCTGGCGCAGCCAAATCCGCGGGTAACTCTGATTCAGTCTTCCGGCTTCGCAGCCAGTCCAGCGCAGTGTGCGTGGCAATCGAGTGAGCCCATGCCTCGAATCCGCGAGAGGGTTCAAAGCGGGCGTGAGCTCGGTAAATACGCCAAAAAGTCTCCACGGTCAGGTCCTCGGCCACTGCAGGGTTGCGCACGATGCGCAGGAGCCAGCCGTACACGGCGCGCTGATGGAGGCGGAAGAGCGTCTCGAAGGCGTCCTCGAAGGTTTCGGGTCTGCCCTGCCGGAACTCGTCCAGTACGCTGCTTTCGCCGTTGGGCATCCATTCTTCCCCCTTCTAACAACCCTTACGCGCCTTGCAGCAGAAAGGTTACACGGAAGCGGCAGCACAGGAGGAGACAGGCGCAAAGGCCATGCCCTGCCAGAGCCTGATACGGACCCGGCAGTTTTCAAAATAAAGCGATTTTTCATTGCAGAGAAATCGTATACTCACTTTGCTTGACAAGAGCTTTCTCCGGCAATTAGGGTTGGCGGCTGGGAGCAGGTTGTCCAGGCACTGACCTGGAATGCACGGGAGAGTTGGGCCTGCCGGTGAGGGAAGCGATGAAAAGCCTTGGAATGCGATGGATTGCGGCGGGATTGGCCTGCTGCGGTATGGCGTGGACGGCCTGGGGCCAGAGTGCCCAGAAGCCTGCGTGCCTGAACACGAGCCTGCCGGCGGAACAACGGGCCGTGGATCTGGTACACCGGATGACCCTCGAAGAGAAGGCCAGCCAACTGGTGAACCAGGCGCGTGCGATTCCGCGGCTGGGAGTGCCGAGCTACGACTGGTGGAGCGAGTCGCTGCACGGCGTGGCGGTGAATGGCACCACGGAGTTCCCGGAGCCGATCGGGCTGGGCGCGACGTTCGATCCGGCGTCGATTCACAAGATGGGCACGGACATCAGCATCGAGGCGCGCATCAAGAATGCGCAGGCGGTGCGGGCCAACGGCGGGCACAGCAACATTTTCGAGGGTCTGGACTTCTGGGCGCCGAACATCAACATCTTCCGCGATCCCCGCTGGGGCCGCGGGCAGGAGACGTACGGCGAGGACCCGTACCTGACCGGGCGCATGGGCGTGGCTTTTGTGACCGGCATGCAGGGCGACGATCCGCGCTACTATCGCGTGATTGCGACGCCGAAGCATTATGCCGTACACAGCGGACCCGAGCCGACGCGCCATACGGCGAATGTGGATGTAAGCAAGCATGACGAACTGGACACGTATCTGCCGGCATTTCGCGCCGCGGTGACGGAAGGCAAGGCGGGTTCGGTGATGTGCGCGTACAACAGCATCAATGGCGAGCCCGCATGCGCGAGCCAGTTCCTGCTGGAAGATCAACTGCGCGGGAAGTGGGGCTTCCAGGGCTACGTTGTGTCTGACTGCGGCGCGGTGATTGATATTTTTGCCGGCCATCACTTCAAGCCGACCCAGGCCGAGGCTTCGGGAATCAGCCTGCAGCGCGGCATGGACAACGAGTGCGCGGACTTCTTTGCCAAGGTGAAGGACGACCACGACTACAAGCCGTATGTGGATGCGGTGAAGCAGGGCCAACTGAAGGAGAGCGACATCGACGTGGCTCTGGTGCGGCTGTTCACGGCGCGCATGAAGCTGGGCATGTTCGATCCGCCGAGCATGGTGCCTTACACCAAGATCAAGGAAAGCGAGTTGAACAGCCCTGCGCACAAGGCACTGGCGCTGAAGCTGGCGAACGAATCGATGGTGTTGTTGAAGAATGACGGAACGCTGCCGATCAAGTCGTCCAACATCAGGATTGCGGTGGTTGGCCCGCTGGCAAACCAGACGCGCTTCCTGCTGGGCAACTACACGGGGGTTCCGTATCACACCATCTCGATTCTTGATGGGATCAAGGCAGAGTTTGCGAATGACACGGTGGACTACGTAGAAGGCACGCAGTTCCTGGGCAAGGATGCGACGCCCGTTCCCGCGGAGCTGCTGACGACGGACGGCAAGCAGGGCGTGCAGGCGAGCTACTCTGAGATGCCGCCAATCGGGCTTTCTCCCAACGCCGCCAAGCCGCCGGTGCTGGCGACGAGGATTGAGCGCGGCATCAATGCGCAGGGAGAGCCGCTGCCCGCCGAGGTGGAAGGCGTGACGCCGCTGGGGATTCACTGGGAAGCGACGCTGACGCCGAAGGAGAGCGGTGAATACAACCTTGGCTTGAAGGCCAACGGGTTCTTCCGGATGACGCTTGACGGCAAGGACGTGACCAGCGGCTTTAATTCGAACGGCGCGGACGTGAAGACGGGCCGCGTGGAACTGAAGGCGGGCAAGGCATACAAGCTGGACGTGCAGTACGGCCAGATGCAGGAGGGCGATGTCAGCGCGCGGCTGGTGTGGTCCAAGGTGGACATGACGCCGCAGCCGGCGGCCATTGAGGCGGCAAAGAAGGCCGATGTGGTGGTGGCCGTGGTGGGCATCACGAGCGAGCTTGAAGGCGAAGAGATGAAGGTGGATGTGCCGGGCTTCAAGGGC
>JAJXXG010000007.1 GCA_021781255.1 Acidobacteriota bacterium | reverse complement strand
CGGCACTGGTGATGTGGCTGGGCGGGCACGATGTCCTCCATGGCTCGTGGAGCGTGGGCGACTACTTTGCCTACAACATGTTTCTCGCCTTCATGATTGCGCCCGTCTTTCAGATCGTCAATATCGGCACGCAACTCACGGAGGCCTTTGCCGGTCTCGACCGCACGCGCGAGATCATGGCGGAACTTGAAGAGAACCAAAGTCCGCGGCGCACAACGAAAATGCCGGCGATTGCGGGCACGGTGGTCTTTGAGGATGTCGAGTTCGCCTATGATCCAGGCAAACCCGTGCTGCACGGTGTCAGCTTTACAGCCGCACCCGGAACCGCAACCGCATTGGTCGGCTCGTCAGGCTCTGGAAAATCCACGATGATCAGCCTGCTTTGTGCATTCCATAGCCCAGTTGCCGGCAAGGTGATGGTCGATGGAGTTGATCTGTCCACGGTCGACCTCGACACCTTCCGCTCGCAGTTGGGTGTGGTGCTGCAGGAGTCGTTCCTTTTCGACGGCACCATTCGCGAAAACATCATGTTCTCGCGGCCCGATGCCAGCCAGGAGCAGTTCCTCTCGGCCTGCCGCACGGCTTGCGTCGACGAGTTTGCCGAGCGCTTTCCCGAGGGGTACGACACCGTGGTGGGAGAGCGCGGCGTGAAGCTTTCCGGCGGGCAGCGCCAGCGCCTCTCGATCGCACGCGCGCTCTTGGCCGCGCCGCGGATTCTGATCCTTGACGAGGCGACCAGTTCGCTCGACTCCGAATCTGAAGCCATGATCCAAAGCGGTCTTGCGGAGCTGATGCAGGGACGAACGACGTTCGTAATCGCGCATCGGTTGTCGACGATCCGCCGCGCCGATCAGATCCTGGTTGTCGAGCAGGGAAGAATCGTCGAGCGCGGAACTCACCAGGAGCTTTACGGCTTGGGCGGCCGTTACTACGACCTGTATACAAGGCAGCACGGGTTGGAAGCCAACCTCTTCCTCGCGCCGGGTGAAGGTGACAGGATTGAAGAGGAAGTGAAGAAGTAGCTCTTTTATCCGCCCATCGCTTCCACCGTGAGCCTCCTGCAAAGCTGCGAAATCATCCGTCAAAGCGGAACGCGCTGATGGCAGCGCCCATGGGCTCATCGTGAAAGATCCGCACTCCCGGCGAGTTGCCGCCGGCTCCGGCAGCGACAAGGAGCGGGATGAAATGCTCCTCGCGCGGATGAGAGAACGCGGCAAACGGAGCCTTGCGCCAGTCGGCAAGCAGCCCATCCCGCCTGGGCGCGTCAGAGGTCACGGCATCGGTGAGCCAGTCGTCGAATGCGCGGGCGCGGAGTTGTGTCTGGGGTTGGAAGTAGGCGCGAAGATTGTGAAAGCTCATGCCGCTCGCAACGATGAGCACGCCTTCGTCGCGCAACGGGGCCAGTGCCCGTCCGGCTGTCAGGTGCAACGTGGGATCGAGCGATGTCGCGAGAGAGAGCGGGATAACGGGAATCTGCGCATGAGGAAATGCGACCTTCAGCGGAACGAAAACGCCGTGATCGAAGCCGCGGTGGGCGTCAACGTCCGATGCCAGACCAGCGTCCCGCAGCAGTTGCGCCGCGCGCTGCGCGAGCGCCGGGTCGCCCGGAGCAGGCCAGGTTAATTCATAGGTGTGAGCGGGGAATCCGCTGTAGTCGTAAATGAGCTGGGGGTGTGCGTTCGCGCCGGCGGTGAATGCCTGCTCTTCCCAGTGGCCGCTAACGACGAGTATGGCGCTGGGAGTTGCCGGAAGCGTGGCGGCAAGCCCCTCCAGGAATTGCTGGGTGGTGCGCCACGTATCCGACGGGCCCCAGGTCCAGTCCATAAAGAAGCAGGGGCCGCCGCCGTGCGGCAGAAAGAAAACGGGTTGTCGCGTGCGCGTGGCGGAAGCCTGATTGCTCATGGGGCGACTCCTCTTGCCAGACAGCGTGTCGATCGTGCCGTGTCGTATAGGTGCGTACAGTACACGCGATTAGCTGTGCAAACAAGTATATGATGCCCGGACGGCCGCGAAGATTCATCCGGGGTGCAGTCGGAAGTATCCGTCACGCCTTGCAGCCTTCGCGCAACTGATACCCTAAAGTCATGAAATTCGGAGTGCTGGTTTTTCCGGGATCGAACTGCGATCACGACACCTATAACGTGATTGCCGAGGTGGCGCGGCAGCCGGTGGAGTTCCTATGGCACGACTCGGAGGAGCTGAAGGGCGTGGACGCCGTGCTGGTGCCGGGCGGATTTGCCTATGGCGACTATCTGCGCACGGGCGCGATTGCCCACTTTTCGCCTGTGATGCAGGTAGTAAAGCGCTTTGCGGCGGGTGGAGGGCTGGTGCTCGGCATCTGCAACGGCTTCCAGATCCTGACCGAGTCAGGATTGCTTCCTGGAGCACTGATGCGCAACGCCGGCCTGAAGTACATCTGCAGGCAGGTGCATGTGCGTGTGGAGACTGCGAATAGTCCATTCACAAACCAGCTCGTCAAGGGGAATGTCCTCCAGATCCCCGTTGGCCACATGGAGGGGAATTACTTCTGTGAGCCGGAGACGCTGAAGCAATTGGAGCGCGAGGACAGAATCGCATTCCGCTATGCAACGCCGAAGGGCGAGATTACAACAGATGCCAATCCGAATGGCTCGCTCAGCAACATTGCCGGAATTCTGAATGAAGGCAGAAATGTCCTGGGCATGATGCCCCACCCGGATCGATCCAGCGAGGCGCTACTTGGCTCGGCGGATGGGTGGGGAATCTTTGCGTCAATGCTGCAAGCGCAGGGATCGGCAATCCTGAACCCGTAGCCTGAGTTTGGGCTCAATTGAGCGCAGACTTGCCATCCGGCCCTGAACTTGCCATGTCCGGTGTGGCCAGCGGAGCCGAACCACCAGGAAGATGGAGTCTCGGCGTCCGATGCGCAATCCAGGCTCCCCACATCAGTGCGCACAAACGATTTTCGCTGAAGAGCGATTCATTTAGCCTGAAAAGCCACTTTCATGATTGATATACATCATCATCTGATTTACGGAGTCGACGACGGCGCACCGGATCTGGAGAGCTCGCTGGCAATGGCCGAGGAGGCGGCCAGAGAAGGAGTAACCCGCATCGTGTGTACGCCCCATGCCAGTGATCGCTTCCCTTACAATGCGCCGTTGGTTGCAGAGCGTCTGGCGGAATTGCGCCGTCACCTCGATGGCGTCGTGGAACTCAGCCTGGCGTGCGACTTTCACTTGACCGCAGACAATATTCTGGAAGCGACCGAAAATCCTCTTCGTTATTCGATCGATGGCAAAGGATACCTCTTGATCGAGTTTCCCAGCTTTGTGATTCCGCCGAGCATGTCGGAGGCGCTCTTCCGCCTACAGTCGGCGGGATACAGGCTGATCGTGACCCATCCGGAGCGCTATCCGGCAGTATTGCGTCAGCCGGAGCTGATCGGCGAATGGATGCGGGCAGGTTGCCTGATCCAGGTAACTGCGGGCGCGCTCTATGGGCGGTTCGGCAAGGTAGAGGAACTGCTGGCCAACGAGCTTCTGGAGCGTAATTGGATTCATTTTCTGGCGACCGATGCTCACCACCCCTTGCGGCGGCCGCCGCACCTGCGTCAGGCGTACGCCTACGTGGCAAAGCGGGCGGGTGAAGAGACAGCGCGGAGACTGTGC
>JAJXXG010000418.1 GCA_021781255.1 Acidobacteriota bacterium | reverse complement strand
AGTAAGACTGGAGCAGGGCGTGTTTTCCTGCGCCTGCAACGCCTGCGAGGGTAGATGGCCTGGGTAACAGATATGCTGAAGCCGGCAACAGGAAGAATTACCTTATCGAGCCCCCCTTTGGAGCTCGGACCTTTTCACCGCAGTCACCTGTCCCCCTCGTTGGCAGGCGGCTTAGGCTGAAGACTGGCGTTAGACCGCTGAAATGGCCGGAAGGGTAGAATAGTTCTGTGTGATCTGACGCAATCAGACGAATGCGAAGATGCACTTTAACTTGGTCTGCGCTCCAGCCACCATGTACGAGGCGCGGGAGCAAAGCAGGCCGGGTTCAATATGGCAGGTTTCCTTGGCTTGAGGTTCGATGTCCACCAATTCAGACCTCAGCGTTTCCCTCTTGCGCTACGGCGATATTTGCATCAGAACTGTCATGAACTAGAAGGAGTTTCTGGATTTCCAGCCGACGTCCTATGCCCCCAATAGCTTTTCTAAGATCGTGCGTCCTCCGGAGTGTGGCTCCGGCAGTCTTCCTGTCGCTTTGCCTATGCGCACAGTCCTCTCGGGCTCAGGCCCAGCAGCCGGCCACTCCGCCAAAGCCGGCAGCAGCCTCGACTCCGAGTGTCGATTACACAAGGCATGAGATCCAGCCCAGCCTCGATATCGACCATGACCCTGTACCCTCTCCAGATGCCGCCGATAACGAGCCTGCCACTCCGGGCAAGGCTTTAGCCAAGGAGGGGGCAGCCAACGTCTATACGCTGCACGAGAACGTAGACGAAGTCTTGCTGAACTGTACGGTTGTCGACGAGAGCGGACGCCTCGTGAGCGATCTCAATCGGAAGGATTTCCACGTCTGGGAAGATAATGTTCTGCAGAACGTTACCTCGTTCCAGCACCGGGATGTTCCGGTGTCATTAGGAATCCTGGTGGACAACTCCGGCTCGATGCGTGACAAGCGGACGGCAGTCGACGAAGCCGCTCTCGACCTAGTACGACACTCAAATCCGCAGGACGCTGCTTTCATCGTGAACTTCTCCGAGAAGGCTTATCTTGACCAGGGCTTTACCTCCAACATCAGCGACCTCGAGAAGGGACTCTCTCACTACGATGCAAGGGGCACCACGGCCATCTACGACGCGGTAGCTGCCTCGGCCGACGAACTGTCGAAACATGCAAAATGGCCCAAGCAGGTACTGCTCATCATCACCGATGGCGCTGACGATGCATCGAGACTCTCCCTGGAGCAGGCTGTCCGCCGCGTGGAGCAGTTGAGCGGTCCCGTCGTCTATTCGATCGGACTACTCTACGACTCAGACAACAAGCAGGACATGCAACGCGCCAGGGATGCATTGCAGGAGCTCTCCAACGAGACGGGCGGGGTTGCTTACTTTCCCAAGTCGTTGCAGGAGGTCGATGACATTGCCAATGAGGTCGCGCGGGTCATCCGCAATCAGTACACTCTCGGCTATCATTCGACGAAACCAGCCAGCCTCGGGGGTTATCGCACTGTACGAGTCGAGGCCGTGGGCCCGAAACACAGCAAGCTGATCGTCAGAACGCGCAAAGGCTACTACTCCCGCGAGATCAAGGAAATGCACGAAGTGCAGACGGCGCAACAGGCAAAGTAATCACTCCCTGCGGCAGGCAAGCTGTCGATGCCTGCTGCAGAGGCTTCCCCCCAGGCGCCTGCCTTTGGCGAAGGGACTAACACTCCATACATCGGACAAAAAGAGAAGCGGAGCCGTGGTTGGCTCCGCTTCTTTGCGTAAAGAAATGATGCAGCGATCAGTAAAGACGAAAATCGACGTCGACCATCAGCCGCACAGGAACCGGATGCCCCTGATACATGGCTGGCCGGAACCGGTATTGCTGCACCGCCTCGATGGCCTTATGATCCAGGCCCATTCCCAGGTGGTGAACGATTTGAATATTGGCAGGATGGCCCGTGGCATCGACAATCAGCTGGATGGAGACGACGCCCTGGTACTTCGCCTGGCGCGCCTCGTCGGTGAACTCCGGCTGCACAGAGTGAATAAGCTGCGGGGCAGAAACTCCACCACCGACGCTCATAACCCCTCCGCCATAGCCACCACCGCCTCCCGGACCAACACCAGCACCGCGTCCCATGCCAATGCCGCCTCCCAGTCCCTGGCCAAATCCTGAACCACTGCCTCCACCTTGGGAGGCCATGGCAACCTGCTGAGACTGCGGCGCACCGATGTCCGGCATGTTTTTATCCTGCATTGTGATCTGCTGCGGCATATCGATTGAAGGCTGCGCTGCCAGCTTCGGATGATCGATCTTGAGAATTTGCGGCGCAGTGGTCTGCAGCTTCATCACCGGGGGCAGATGTCCCTTGCTGGCTTCTACGATTTCGTGAGCGCCTCCGCCACCACCGCCGCCCATCGCCTTTGGCGCCTTTACCGTTACCGGGATATAGGGCTGGATAGTTACAGGTGTCACGATTGCATTCTTCGGCGCCACAATATGAGTCCGAGCCTGCAATGTCAGCCATATCACCAGAGAGATGATGAGCCCGTGCATGGCAAAAGAGATCGCGCTGGATGTCGGATCGCGTTTGACCGCCAGTGGATCTGCCACCGCTACAGGCTGGGAGGTTAGCTGGAGAGGCGGAAGCTTGGAAGGAAAGAAGGCGGCCCTCAGGTTGCCCCAGAGTGATGTCCAGATCGACTCTTGCGGTACTACCTCGCGCCATACTGCTGGCTTTGAGTGCAAAACAAGTCTGCCTTCAAAGCCGCCAGCAATCTGTTCGTCTTTCGACTCGGCTTCAGTGAGCCTCAATACCGGATAACCCATAATTCGTTTGCCGGGAGGCAAAAGAGCAGCACCCGGCCCTCCTTAAGGAATGAACAACAAAGCAGAAATGGAGGAAGACAGCACAAATGTGTCGCATTTATTCAGCATTCCGTAACGATTGAGGCCTACCAAATCCCCTTATCAGTGCCCGTAATTTTGTAACCTACAGCAGCAGCAGTAGCGAGCCACGGCAACAATCCGAGCCTCGCACTGCTTTGCAACTCCCCGCGACGAATCAAGCCCGCGAGTTGAGAACGATATAACGCAGCAGACTGCGGCATGATGGGAACCCGCAGAAAATCCTTACCGAAGTACACGAGGTCTCCGCCGAAGCGCGCGGTATCAGTTACAAACTTTGGCAATCCAAGGTCCGAACCACTGTATTGCCGCACATAATCCGACACGATGAGAAGATATGTCGCAACGCCTTCCCAGATGCCGGCCGCCTTGGCTGAAGTGCGCAGCTCTTCATAATCAAGCGCGCCAGAAACAGCCAGGGTCGCCGAATCAACGATGTCGCACAGACGGAAATAAAAGTGGCGATACATACGTTGTAGCGTCGAGATCATTAAACGATCTGATGCCGATGGCACACGAAACGTATGGCCCTCCATCTCAACCTTTCGTGCACGTCCGGGCAGACGCGAAGCAAGAACCAATTGTTCTCCGGTCTGTCCCAGTCGACCCATATGTACCTCCACCGGTTCGAGCAAGCCTGGAAGATTGAAATTCCACTTGCATGCCAGCCGGTCTCCCCAACTCCGAGAAGCAATTTCAGCACCAAAGCGTCTTTGCATCATGGCGCAAACGGATTGCGGGGACGAATTCGTATACAGATC
>JAJXXG010000140.1 GCA_021781255.1 Acidobacteriota bacterium | reverse complement strand
GTCGCGCCTCTCCCTCCGCTGTTTTACGGAGCGACGCTTCAGAAGACAAAGCTGCATCCGCTCGCTGGCCACTCTCCGGAGAACTGCACCGAGCAACAAGGAATTCCGGGCCCCTGGTATGATCGCCTTCCGCATTTCCGGATGAACTTCATTCCATCCAGCGGGGCAGAGCTCCAGACCGAATACTTCGTTCCGCGTGATCATGCGTACCGGGCTATCCTCGCCGTCGAAGAATTGCGCGACCATATTTCCCCGCATCTGCTTATCTCCGAACTCCGGACCATCGCTGCTGACGATCTCTGGATGAGCATGGCCTATCAACGCGATTCCATGGCGATTCACTTTACATGGAAGCCCGAGGAGAGCGCGGTCAAACAGGTTCTGCCGCTTATTGAGGAGAAGCTAGCGCCCTTCAATGCACGCCCTCACTGGGCTAAGCTATTTACCACTCCGAAAGGGCGGCTGGAGAAGCTCTATCCGAGGTATGCCGACTTTCAAGGCCTTGCCAGCAACTATGATCCTGCAGGCCGTTTCCGCAACAGGTTCCTTGAAAGGAATATCTATCGCACGTGAGTGCTATGGGCTTCAAAGGGGGGTACTGAAGAAGGGAAAGGTGCGAATCGTGACATTGGTTGCCCCCCAGGGATTCGAACCCCGATAGGCTGCTCCAGAGGCAGCTGTCCTACCATTGAACGAGGGGGCAATACCGATTTGCCGCTTCTTCATAGTAAAAGCGAAGTCGTTTCAGGTCAACACGTGCCTACTCTTCGCGCAACACTTCGAGTGGTTTTTGCCCCAGCATGCGAAAGCTTGCCGCCCATCCTGCGGCAGTTGCGAGAATGGCCGTTCCGAGCACAGCAGCGACGCTTCCCACCCAGGAGTAATGGAATGGAACATCCATTTTATGAAGTAGTATCCGGCTGAGAAGATTTGCAAACACTGCACCCACAGCGCCCGCGAGCACTCCCAGCACCACAAACTCGACACTGAAGACAGCAGCGATCCGGTTCCGTGTTGCTCCGAGTGTTTTGAGGACAACCACTTCACGGATGCGCCGGTAGCGGGTGCTTGCGATGCTTGACGCTAGGATGACTGCTCCGGAGAGAATCGAAAAGCCTGCCAGGAAACGGATGACAACGGTGATTTGATGGACAAGTCCCTGCAACGTTTCAAGGATGTCAGCGATGTTAATGACTGTGACGGTGGGGAATGTATCAAAAACAGCTCGCTGCACTGGCCCTATCCGCATCGGATCAACGTGAATGGCCGCGTACCAGATTGTCGGCAGCCCTTCGAGCGCCTTGGATGGAAGGATAAATTCGCTGCGCTCCCATACGTGCTGGCCATCGGTGTTGTAGATGGCTGAGATATGGGTGCGAATAATCCTCTCTCCAGCGTAGAAGACAAGCTCAGAGCCGGGATGCAGCTTAAGTCTTTTCGCAACCCGGTCCGCAATGGCGATTCCGTCAGGATTGCCGGCGGCAAACCATTTGCCGGCGATTATTTTTACTCCCGGCGGCTGCGCGTCTGACCATGTGAGCGAGAGCGACCGCAGCAGTCGCTTGGGGTAGTTCTTGACCTTCAGATCTTCTGTCTTGACCCCATCGATGGAATCTACCCGGGCGGACACGATCGGCAGAGCCTCCATCTTTCCCTGCACGCCGGCCTGCCCGGATAGTAATTTCTTTAACCCTGGTAGCTCTGTTGAGCTGATATCGATGAGGAACACGTTGGGAATTTTAGGGTCGGCGGTGAGGCGCATGTCGTGCACGACTGCCCGCTGCATCAGGAAGACACTGAGAATCAGCATCACGCCAGTGCCCAGGGCTGCCAGCACAGCAGCGGACTGGTTGCCTGGGCGGTAGAGGTTCGCAAGCCCGTGGCGTACCGCAGAGTTGAGGTGTAGACGGGTGCGGTCAAGAAACGCGTGCAGCACACGCAGCGTTGCCGACGCCAACGCCAGCACGAAGACAAGCAGTGTACAGAGTGCGGCCGCAAACCATTTGCCCACAACCATAGAGTCCGACAGTGCTGCGGCGATACCGCCCAGTGCGGCGACGATCACGATAATTGAGAGCCACTCGGCCTTGTTTGTCCGTAGACGCCCTATCATCGTGCGCGTGCCATCGCCGCCCGACTCTATCGTCCGTCGGAGCACAACGCTGGGGCGCACATGCCGGATATCCAATAGCGGTGGCAGACAGAAGAGCAGGGTTGTGAGAACGCCCGTGCCAAAGGCCGCAGAGATCGATCGCCAGGGAATCGTAAGCGGTGGACGCAGCGGGAGGAGCTTTCCCAGAAGCGAGGGAAAGATCCATTCGACGCCAAGACCCATGATGACGCCAAGCAAAGCACCCAGGGATCCAAGCAGAAGCGTCTGTAGCAAATAAATCCGCAGGATGCCTGAAGAGCGCGCTCCTATCGACTTCATGATTGCCAACACCTCGATTCGCTGCTGCAGGTGCGAGCGCATGGCCATTGCAACGCCAATAGCCCCGAGCACCATGGCAACCAGGCAGATAAGGCTTAGCAGGCTGGTTGAGCGATTCAGGCCTTCGGTGAGCGCAGGGCTGGTCTCGCGGAAATCGGACACCTGCGCGTCGGGCAGGATTTTCTCTATTTTCGCGCGTATCGAGGCTATCTCCGCCTTATTTGGTGGAAGCTCGAATAAATACCGCTCAGTGGCACGGCTCTCCGGCTGCAGAAGTCCGGTCTCTTCGACTGCACGTCGTGTCATCATCACGCGCGGTCCCAGGCCAATGCCCGCGGTCATTCGGTCGGGTTCTCGCAGTAGAACCGCGGCAATGCGGAAGTGTTGGCCCCCGATCTTCAGCGAGTCTCCGATCCGAACCCGCAGGCGCACGAGCAGATTGTCGTCCACGACGACGGTGTTGTCGGTCAGTGCATTGGTGAAGGGCTGTGCCGGATCGAGCTGAACCGTGCCATAGAAAGGATATTCAGCGGGGTCGACCACCTTGAGTGAGACGAGCAGCGGCACCGGATCTCCTTCGGCCGAGACCATCGACACCATCTCCGTCACTGTCGTCCGCCGAACTCCCTGAACCGCCAGAGCATCAAGCTGCTGGTTTTGCTGCGGTGTTGTCTGGTGAAACATGCGTGCCGAAAGATCGGCGGCCATGATGCTGCGCGCCTGGTTCAGGAGCGCCTTCTGAAACGATTCGCTGAAGCCGCGGACGCCGGTCAGTGCCGCAACTCCGATCGCGACCGACAGCACTACAAAAAGGAACTTCGCCCGCGACGCGTGCAACTCGCGTATCGCAATCTTTGCGGCGGTTTTCCATGCAAGAGTAGGGGCATTGGTGACGGTGCTCATAACTAGACCCGCACCGCTACTTCATCGGCCACAACGCGGCCATCGCGCAGGATGATGCGCCGGTCTGCACGATCTGCAATCTGAGGGTCGTGGGTCACCAGCACGAGGGTAGTCGTCGCATCACGCTGGCGCTCTGTCAGCAGGTCGAGCACGTGTTGCCCATTCGTCGAGTCCAGATTTCCGGTGGGCTCGTCTGCCAGGACGAGCGGTGGGTCAAGCACGAAGGCGCGTGCCAGGGCAACCCTCTGCTGTTCACCGCCGGACATCTGAATCGGATAGTGTTGCAGTCTGTCCTGAAGCCCCACCGAAGTAAGCAGA
>JAJXXG010000568.1 GCA_021781255.1 Acidobacteriota bacterium | reverse complement strand
AAAAAATTTAGGATCCAAAAATATTTATTGACGTCGCGTTCATAATTGTATACAAAACGGGTATCGCACTCCGGCCCTGCATCTTCTGGCAGGGAAATGCGGCTACTCCGCAGCCAGTTTCATCAATCTGAAGCGAGCGAATGCTCTTCGGTGACACAAATGAAGGCTCGAAATGCTCCCGATGACGTTGGATCCCTCACTCGAAGAGGCTTTGCGGGCAGCTTGTTCGGAGCCGCCACGGTCGCCCTTCTCCCTGTCGCATCCGTCGCTCAGAGCAAAAGCACCGACGAGCCGGGGCCACGACCGGAGGACCTCTCCGACGCAGACTGGAATGAGGTGCGCGCCCGGTATTCGAACTTGCTGCGGGTTTACGGAGAGCGGCTCTCGTTAGAAGAAAAGCCCAGACTAGCGGCCATTCTCACCACCAACCAGCGCATGCTGGCTTCGGTCCGGTCTTTCGTTGTGCAGAATGGCGACCCCTCGGCTTGTACTTTAAGGCTCTATAGCTCTCATCAGCACGACAGCGCAACAGGCAGCATCTGATTCATCGCTCGTAGGCACCGGCTCTCTTTACCTGATCAATCCAACGGCTTTCTAGAGGACTCAATGGTTCCCAGGGAAACGTATTTCATGTCGGTAGAAGCGCTCGGCGGCGCAATCCGAGAGGGCCGGCTCTCACCTGTGGAGTTGACCGAGGGCTATCTCGAACGCTGCCGCACGATAGGCGCGCGATTGAATGCGTTTGTAACGCTCACTGCCGACCTGGCGCTCAGGCAGGCCAGGCAGGCTGAAGCGGAAATTAAAGCTGGTAAGTATCGCGGGCCTCTGCACGGAATTCCCTATGCGGTGAAAGATCTCGTAGCAGTGAAAGGCTATCCGACCACCTGGGGAGCGGCGCCCTACGCACATCAAAGCTTCGATTTTGATGCGACAGTCGTGGAACGGCTCAATAATGCTGGAGCGATCCTGCTGGGCAAAGCTGCCATGATTGAACTGGCCGGCGGGCTGGGATACAGCTCGGGTGAAGCTTCGCTGACGGGCCCAGCGCGTAATCCGTGGAATCCGGAGTGCTGGACCTGTGGATCATCGAGCGGTTCCGGCGCAATCGTCGCAGCAGGCCTGGCGCCTTGGGCCTTGGGCTCAGATACGCGCGGCTCAATCCTCTGCCCATCTTCCTGGTGCGGAGTTTCAGGCATGCGCCCGAGCTTCGGTCGTGTCAGCCGGTATGGTTCGATGGCCATTGCGTACAGCATGGATAAGCTGGGCCCACTGGCGCGAACCGCAAACGATTGCGCGCTGGTGCTGAGTGTGCTGGCCGGGCATGACCCGCTCGATCACGATTCGCTCAGTAGCAGCGCGAAGCCTTTCGTTTATCAGGAGACGGATCCTGGCCATGGCGCTCCGCTTCGTATTGGCCGTCTCACGAATGTCTACACTAAGAGCGAACCGGGAACGGAGAAGGCGGTGGATGAAGCCTGCACGGTATTTGAGAAAGCAGTTGCATCCGTCGAGTCATGTGAGTTTCCCGATGGTCCGTTTGAAGAGGCTGCCGAGCTGACCATCCTCATGGAAGCTGCCAGCGCATTTGAACATTTGATACATAGTGGAGACTGTAAGGAACTTGTCGATCCGGTGGGCAAAGTGAATGGTTACGCCAGCGAACAGTTTTCCGTTACGGACTATCTTCATGTTCAACGCGTTCGACCTATGTTGCAGCGCACGGCTGACAGCATGTTCGACCGCTACTCGGTGCTGATCTCTCCCGCGCAGCCGACGGCGGCGCAGCCACTGCGGGCAAAGGATCCTGACGATCCAAATGATCCTGCAACTGCTAAGGCCGCGAAGAAGTTTCACATGGATAGACGCGCCCCCGACGGAGTTTCCAGTCTTTGCGGGCTGCCCGCAATCAGCGTCCCCAGTGGTTTCAGTGCAGCTGGTCTTCCTTATGGCATGCAGATCATGGGACGAGCATGCGACGACGCTGCAGTTTTAAGAGCAGCAAAGCTATATCAGCTTCACACGGATTGGCACCTGAAGCACCCGGCGCTCTAACTCGCGGACACCCAATGCCGGGGCCTGCACCATGGTTGTGAATACGCATTCGCCTCACAAAATTAAAGCTCCTTTTCCCGATCAGTCTTTCTGCTGCTGAGTTCCAGACTACTTTTCGGAGCACGTTGTAATCATTCAAATCTTTTCTCTGCGGCTTTCCGACGCGTACCTTCCAGCGCTGAGGAGAGGCTGCCGGTCTATCACTGTTACCAGCTGTCGAGCACCACAGTACGCGTGTAAGGAGAGGTCATGACAAAAAGAATTCTGTTGCTTCTGTTCATCCTGGGTCTAGGCTCATCATTAGCGTTTGGCCAGGTCGCGATCACCGGCCAGATACGAGGTGTCGTAACAGATGCTTCAGGTGGTGCGCTGCCTAACGTGTCAATTACCGTAAAGAGTCCTGCGCTCATGACGCCTCGTACGACTGCAACCGATGTGGCGGGCGGATATCTCTTTGACTCCCTGCCGTCTGGCATTTATGAGCTGACTTACACTATCTCGGGATTCAAAACAGAGGTGCGCTCAAACATCTCCATCACTCCCGGATTTACTGCTACTGTCAGCCCCGAGCTGGCAATTGGTACCAGCGAGCAATCGGTAGTTGTATCGGCAGCGGCTCCTGTGGTCGACACGACGGATAACACTTCCACGACTACCTTTGATGAGGCGTTGTTGCAGAATGTTCCCAGTGGCCGCGATACATTCTCTACCGTTGCGCAGGCTCCTGGCGTGGCTACCAGCGATTTTGATATTGCCGGCAGCCAGAGCTTTCAACAGTCGGTCATGCAGGTTCACGGGAGCCTGCCCGGGGACCAGGTGTACAGCTTTAATGGTCTGCGGCTCAACTGGCCCGGCTCAACTGGCGGCTATACGTCCTTCTATGTTGATGATGATTCTCTCTCTGAGCTTCAGGTCGTAACCGATAGCGCTCCGGCTGAGGTCGCAGTAGGCGGCGTCTATATGAACCTGGTTCCCAAGTCAGGCGCCAACCAGATGCATGGTCTTGCAGCAGCCTACTACCAATCAGCTGGCACCCAGGCCACGATAAGCAATCCAATCTACGGCGGCATTCCAGTACCCTCCGGCACGCCATTCATCATGGCGCGAGATATAGCTACTAATTTGGGCGGGCCAATCCTGAAAGATAAATGGTGGATATTCGGGTCATGGCGGCTCTACGACTTAAAGGAGAGCGTCCTCTCGGTCACCAATCCCGATGGCACGCCCACGACCGATCCGAACCATCAAAGCAATGTCACGCTTCGCAGTGACTACCAGCTTACGAAGAATAATCACCTCGACTTTGTCTGGTGGTACAACGAGCAGAACAGATTCTTCCGCCGCGATACGTCCTATGCCTTTGTAAGTGCAGATGCAGCGTGGCGTCAGATCGAACCCGCATACATCCTACAAGGGGAGTGGACGAGCACGGTCAAGAATATGCTCTTCGATACCCGCTTCGGATATCTGCACCAGGTCTTTCCGCTTGAGAATCAACCAGGAACTCCTCTCAATGCTCTTAACCGGCAGGATGTAACTCTCTCGACTGAGTCCGGTGCGCCGCCCTACTCGTTTGTTAATCCTGCAAGCGTAATCGCTTTT
>JAJXXG010000087.1 GCA_021781255.1 Acidobacteriota bacterium | reverse complement strand
CGGAGTAGAGATGAATCATCGGCTTCTCGCAATACACATCCTTGCCCGCCTTCATCGCATCCACTGACGCCTGCTTGTGCCAGTGGTCGGGCGTGCCAATGATGACCGCGTCAATGTCCTTGCGCGCCAGAATCTCGTTGTAGTCGCGCGTGGTGAAGATGTCTTTGCCCCACAGTTCCTTGCTGCGCGCCAGCCGGCCATCGTAGCAGTCTGCCACGGCCACGAGCTTCACGCCCGGCACCTGCAGCGCTGTCTTCGTGTCTCCCTGCCCCTGCCCGCCCGCGCCAATCAGCGCAATCTGAATATGGTCGTTTGCGCCGATTCTGCGTGCGGGCTCGTCTTGCGCCGCCGCAATGGCATGCATCCTGGGCGCCAGCAAGGTTCCGGCCGATGCAACACTGGCCGCTCTCAGAAAGCTTCGACGATTCAACTCGAGCACACGTCCCTCCAAATCTCCGCATATAACCATACACGCGGCAGGCAAACGTCATCACTGGCTCGCGCGCCAATCAATCGTCGTCATCCTTGCGCGCCTTGGCCTTGTGCTGTGTCACCATCGCCGGAACCGGCACGCTGCCCATCGCATCCTTCCACAGAATCGTGTTCAGCTTCTGAGCGTCGGCGCGGTCGGCATGGCGGAAGTCCATCTTCATGCTTTCGTGCGCGCCGGGAGCCGTCTTCGCGTTGGCTGTATAGATGAGTCCATTGTCGCGGTTTGCATAATCCGCCGAGTACGGCGCCTGGTCGCCAGGTCCTGTGAACAACGTCGAAATCAGCGAGCTGAACGCATCGTTGTTGTTCATCGGCGGCAGCCCCAGCAGCGACTCCATTGTGCGAACAATGCTGACCGTGGAATAGAAGCGTGAATCGACGAACGGCGCGCCATCGGCCCCATGCGGCGCGTACTTGCTGATGACAAGCGCGTAGCTGCGATGCGCATCCACGTGGTCGGCGCCGTCCTGCGCATCATCTTCAAGGATGAAGAAGGCCGTGTCGTCCCAGAAGGGCGAATGGGAAATGTCCTCGACGGCACGCCCCACGGCCAGATCATTGTCAGCCACTGAGGATTTCGGCGAGGGCCCGCCGGGCCGCGTGCCTGCGGTGTGGTCGTTGGGAAAGCGCAGCATCACAAAATTGGGCATCGTGTCGCGGCCCCGCTCCTTCTCCGCGATCCATTGCTTCAGGTGGCGCTCAAAGATGTTCACGCGAATCTGATCGGGCACGGCCAAATTGAAGTCCGGCGCCTCGGCTGCAAAGTGACCCACCAACTCCGGCTTGGTTGCAATGTTCGTCGCGATCAGCGGAATCGGCCAGGGCCACTTGTTCACGCCGCCGCCCCATTCGGCAGGCAGCGGTTCGCCGGGCGCGATCACCGTGCGCGCGCAGCTCTGCCCTGGAAGCATCGGGCCCTGCTGCGGGTTCACGGTCTTGACCTCGTTGCAGAAGGTGCTGGAGATGAACTCGCCGAAGTGATAATACGTTTTTCCGTGCGCTGCCAGATTACCCCACAGGTAGCCGCTGGCCGGCTCGTTTACGTCGGGAATCTTCTGCAGCAGCGGATAGCCTTCGGCCACCACCCCCTCAAAGTCATATGTGCGCTGGCCGCCGCGATAGGACTGCTGCCATGTCTTCTCCAGATAGTCGGTGCCAATCGCGGCCGTGGACCAGACATGCCCGTCGCCCGAAACCTCGCCTGAGTCAAAGAAGTTGTCGAGCACGCCGAATTGCAAGGCCAGCTTGTGCATATTGGGCGTCACGGCCGCGCCGTACATCGTCAGGCTCGGGTCGCCATTGCCCACCGGCTTGCCGTTGTACTTCAGGTCGCCGAGCACCTGGTCGTAGGTACGATTCTCCTTGATGATGTAAATCACATGCCTGATGCGATTCTGCTCCGCGCCGGCAAAGTGGACAGATTCCGCCGCGGCTTTCATGCGGTTCGACTCGACCACCACCTGCGTCCACTGCGGCAGATTCTTTTCAATCGCAGCGGCGTCAATCACAGCCAGCGAGCCATGCAGCATCGATGCAATGTAGGTGTACTTGCGCACAAAGCGCTTGCCGCTCGACGAGTTGCTCTCTGGCATCGGTGTGCCGTTGGGCCCAGTTCCCTGCCCCTTTGCCGTGGCCACGTAGAGCCTGCCGCCCGCGGGCGACGCCAGAAACGCCATGGACATGGGCATCCACTCAGTCGGCACAAAACCGTCCGGCTCCACCATCCCTGTGCGCGCGGCCTTCGCGGTCAGCTTGCGCGTATTGATCACGGCCACCGCGTCACTGACGGCGTTCGCCACATACAGGCGGCTTCCCATGGCATTCAGCGCCAGCGCCTCCGGCTCCGCACCAAAGAAGCTCTGCCCCGGCAGCCGCGTGTCAAAGTAGCCCTTGATCGAAAATTGCCCCGCGCCCACGTTGACGGCGGCAACCGCATCGCGATTGGCCAGCGCAACGTAGAGCGTTCTGCCATCCGGAGCGAGCGCAAACGCGCAGGGGTGCGTGCCGGGCGCGATTGCGCTCCGGGGCTTGAGCAGCGCCAGTTTGCGCCCGACAGCGTTCTTCACAAGATCGAGTTCAACAATCTCCGATGCATTCCAGAGCGCGACAAAGGCACGGCGGCCATCCTGCGAAAGCGCAAGCGCGATGGGATAGGTGGATGGACTGGAATCGTTCTCTGAAAGGTCGAAGCGGTGTTCGATGACGCCCGTAGCGGAATCAAGCAGCAGCACATCGTCTGACAGGTTGCCGGCCACGAGCAACTTCTCCGCGCCCGGCCCGCCCACCACGGCAATGGACGCGGGAAAAGGTACTCCCTTGTCCCCGTCATCGTCGCCGATGAGTTTTGTCTTGCGCCCGGGCGCAAGCTGCAGCAGCGACAGGCGGATGATGCGCTCGGGCGTAATCTTTCCGCTGGCAAAACGATAGACAAGCACTCCGCTGCCTGTGTCGTCCTTTCCTTTGCCAAGCGGGTCGGTCGTGGAGCCGATGCTGGCGTACAAGTGCCTGCCATCGCGACTAAACGCGAGCCCGGAGTAGAGCGTCTGCCTCGCGTTCACCATGGTGCGGGCGTCAGGAAAATCAGACAGCGCACCGGTGCGCGTATCCAGGACGGCCAGTGACTGCTGATAGTCCGACTCCACGGTGCCGTAACCGGCATTGACCGTGACCACATACCGCCCATCCGGCGAGACAGCCATGGACATGGGCAGGCTGTTGAGCTGCTGTGGCGCCCCGGGAATCGGCCCGATCAGTTGCTTGCTGGTGGGCAGATCGCGTGTCTGCGCCGCAATGGTCTCAGGCGCAAGAGCCATGGCCAGACTGGCCACCGTAAAAATGGTTCCAAATCGCATGGCAAAACAATAGCAAAAGAGTCTGGCCGGCGCTTTACATGGTGGTTATATGGGCTGGTTCGCGCAACGCAATGCGCGAAGTCTGCACGCAGCCGCGGCGCTCCTGCAATAATCAGCGGTATGCGTACGGTGCTCACCGCGGAGAAGCTCTGGGACGGAAACCGCCTGCTCGACGCCCCGGCGGTCATCATCGAAGACGGCCGAGTCGCCTCAATCGCCAATCGCGAGGCGGCCGAACTGCCCGCCAACGCGCGCGTGCTCGACTTTCCCGGCGCTACGCTGTCCCCTGCGTTCTTTGATGTGCACATTCATGGAGCTGCCGGGCACGACCTCATGGAGGCAACGCCCGAGGCGCTTGGCGCTATTAGCGGCTTTCTCGCCACGCGCGGAACGGGCAGCTTTCTAGCCACCACCGTTACGGCCCCGTTGGACGCGACGCTCCGCGCCATCGAGGGTCTTGCGAAACTGATCGCCCTGCCGCCCGCAGAGGGCCATGCGCAGCCGATTGGCATTCACCTGGAAGGGCCGTTTCTTTCGCACGCCAAGCGCGGGGTGCAACCCGCCGAGCATTTGCTTGCGCCGGACATTGCCGTCTTCGACCGTTTGTTCGAGGCAGCCGAGGGCCATGTGCGCCTGATGACGCTGGCCCCCGAGCTGCCCGGCGCGGTCGAGCTGGCAGCGCACGCAACGGCGCGCGGCGTTCGCGTCTCCGTGGGCCACTCCAATGCCACTGCCGCTGAGACGCGCGCCGTCATTGCCGCGGGAGCCGCAAGCGCGACGCACACCTTCAATGCCATGCGCCCACTGGACCACCGCGAGCCCGGCATCCTGGGCACCGTGCTCACCAGCGACGCCCTGTTTGCCGAGCTGATCTGCGACGGCATCCACACCGCGCCGGAGATCGTGAAGCTCTGGTGGCGCGCCAAGGGGCCGAAGCGCGCCATTCTGGTGACCGACGCCATGAGCGCCACCGGAATGCCCGACGGCGCATATCAACTGGGCGGCTTTACCGTGCAGGTGGCCGATGGCCGCGCAATGGCCAATGGCGTACTCGCCGGAAGCGTGCTCACGCTGGACCGTGCGCTGGTCAACTTCCTTGCATTCACTGCCGCGCCGGTTGAGCAGGGTTTGCGCCTGCTCACGACCAATCCTGCTGCTATGACAGGATTGGCCGATCAGGCCGGTTCACTCGCAGTCGGACGGCCTGCAAATCTGGTGGCCGTGGATAAAGCTGGCAGGCTGGCGGGGTCTGTGGTGGGCGGCCAGACCGTGCTCTGAGACTTAACCACGTGCTTCCGCCAGGCGCTGCGCGCGCCAGATGGCGCCATCAATGCCGGCGACTTCTTCCTGACCGATCGGCATGTCAGGAGCGACCGCGCGAAGACCGGCGAAGAAGGGTTCGCGCACCTGGGTGGCCTTGCCGATGACGCTGCCAATCCATGCCACAGGGACTTCGTAAGTCACCCCGTGCTTGCGGCGCAGCTTGGACCGAACCAGCAGGACGGAATCAATCAGATAGGCAGCGGCCTGGCGCAGAACGTTGGAGGCCACGGGGTCGCCCTCCTCGGCCAACTGGCTGATGAGGGGCGCAAGAGCGGCAAAGTCCGGCCCAGGGGTGCCGTCACCCATGTTCACGAGTTCCTCTATAGTCGATGTTCCCCAGGCGTGACCCACCACCTGCAGAATGCGCGTTGGCTCCTCGTGGTCGTAGGCCTTCAGCGCGTTGCGTACGGCCTGCAGGCCAATCCAGTAGCCGGAGCCCTCATCTCCCAGCCGCGAACTCCAGCCGCCCGCGGTTTCGCGTCCGCCATCGGGCGCGCGACCGAGACAGTTGGTGCCGGTTCCCGCGATCTGCAATATGCCCGGGCCGCCTTTGAAGGCCGCATCCAGCGCAATCACCTCGTCGCCCACCACCTCTGACCGCTCCACGCCAAAGTCGCGAAAGACCGCCGTGATCCACTCGGAAACGCCGGGCATGGTAGCGCTGGCCACTCCCGCTGAGGCTGCGCTCACCGCGGTGACTCCGGCCTGGCGGTAGACCTCGGCAAGCAAAGCTCTCAGGTTTTCTTCCGCAGCCTGCGCACCCACACGCAGGCGCTTGATGGAACCCATTTCGACGAAAGCCAGTACCCGCCCGCCGACGGCGATGGAAGCGCGAGTGCGCGTCCCGCCGCCGTCAATCCCCAGAACCACACTCATCAGCGCTCACTCCTCGATCTGCTTGATTGACGGGTCTGCCTGCCTATTTGACGAGATACGCGCCACCGTCGCTCAACGTTCCAGCCAATACGTTCAAGCTGCCGTCGGACCTGGGAGGAGTCAGTCCGAGCAAGTGCGCGATCCATGGATACAGATTGACATTCTCAAAAGGCAGCACGGTATGGCCGGGGAGAATATCGGGGCCGGCGGCAAAGAAGCTTGCCTTCATCTCGGGCATCTTGCGGGGGTCATAGCCGTGCATGCCGCGGGTGGGCGCGTGGTCCGGCTTGCCTGCCGGCGGCCCATGGGCACGAATCGCATAGGGGCCCGTCGCAATCACCACCGGGTCGCCCTCGCGTGGATTTCCATTGAAGTAGAGACCGGCCGGCACGTCTTTTCGCCGGTAGACAACAAACTCCGAGGAGACCCTCTTGAGCTGGTTGTAGACGCGGGCGCGGTCCGCCTCCGTTTTCCCGTAAAGAAGTGCCCCTGCGGTCTCAAAGCCCTTCAGGTCGGTGAAATGGTCGAGCGTAATCCAGCCGCCTTCCACTTTGGCCATGCCGTGATCGCTGACGACGACCAGGTCGATGGGCAGGCCGGTCGCGTCGAGGCCAGCCTTCAGCCTGCCCACCAGCGCATCCACCTTGCGCACGGCTGCCGTTGTTTCAGGCGCATCGGGGCCAAACTCATGGCCCTCATGGTCAGGTTCGGAGTAGTAGAGAGTGATGAAGTGCGGGCGTTCGGCCTCGGGCAGATGCAGCCAGTCAAGCACCTGCTCAATGCGTGCGTTGTCATCGATCTTATCGTCGAAGCGGAGATAGTATGCGGGCCGGAAACCGGCAATCTCGGCCTCGGACCCGGGCCAGAAGAGGCAGGCCGAGCGCATGCCCTGGCTCTCCGCAAGACTCCACAGCGGCACGCCGCTGTACCAGCTTCCGTCCGTCACGGCCTTTGCGTCGTTGATGGCGTAGTGGGCCTGCCTGGCTTCGTCATAAAAGTTGTTGGCGACCAGGCCGTGGTGCTCCGGATAAAGACCCGTCACGATGGAGAAGTGATTGGGGAAGGTCAACGACGGAAAGCTGGGCAGCATCCCTTCGGGAGCCCAGACGCCCTGCTTGCCTATCGCCAGCAGATGAGAAGCGCCATCGCGAGCGGCGTAGTCCCAGCGAAATCCGTCGAGCGAGACAAGCACCACATAGTGCGCCTTCTGCGCCGCGGGCGAGTTGGAGCCATTGTCGACATGAATGACGTGCAGGGCAGCATGTTCGCCTGCGGCCTGACCCGCAACCGGGCGGGAAACAAGCGCCAGCCCCAGCGCGAGCACCAGGCCCGCAAGAGCAGTTCGGCCCCACGTGCGCAATCGCATCCAGTACCCCCTCGCATCAGCTTATCGCACAAGTGGCCGGGAAAGCCTGAAGCGAAGGGGCGCGCGACAAGGCAGGCGCTTCCCTTTGCAGCCAGAGCCGGCAACTGGAAGACCTGCGTGCGTACGGCCCCATTTCTGCCGCAAAGTTGAGGCACAAATGGGAGATATGGAGCTACCTGTTAGGCGCTGGCGGCGTGGCGGCCGGCGGCGTCGCAGAAGGAGCCGCTGGTTCTGCCGCTGGCGTGGCTGCCGGGGCCGCGCCTGCCGCCGCTGCCATGCTGCGAATGTACTTGACGAGGTGTTTCACTTCATCATCCGTCGCGCGACCCTCGGCCTCGGGAGGCATCTTGTCCTTGCCCTTGCGGATGATGTCGAACAGCTCCTGATCCTGCTTGCCCGCCAGCGACTTGGAGTCGGTCCAGTCGGAAAGCGTCAACTGCATGTCTTTGGCCACGTCCGTCTTGCCATCGCCCTTGTCCCCGTGACAAAGCGCGCAGTCAATGGCGTAGAGCTTTTTGGCCTTGTCCATGGCCTGTGCCTCAGCCTGCGCAGGAGTCGGTCCGGAAGGAGCCGCAGCCGTCTTCGCGGACGGTCTGGCATGGGTCGCTTGCGGTGGAAGCGCCTGTGAGGGCGCCGCGGCAATCTCAAACAGAACAACCGCGGAAAGGAGCAGGAACGGCTTGAACATTGTGCTCTCCTCAGTTGCAGGTGTCGGGGATGGGCATCTGGCAGCTGTGTTGGATTCTTCGACTGCATTATAGGTCGAGCGGGGAACGGAACGCATCCTTATTTGTGCAAGGCGCCCAAAACGGGACACTGGGGCCGTTGCACCCAGGTGCCGCCGCAAGCGGGGTTGTGGTATAGCTTTACCCATGTTTCGATTCGGTTTGCGCCTCGCCGCCTGTTTTGCCGTCCTCGCCTGCTGCGCCCTCTCAGTGCCCGCGCAGAACCTGGCTCCCACCCCGCCGGTGGGCTGGAACAGCTGGGACGCCTATGGGCTGACCATCGACGAGGCAGACTACCGCGCCAACACCACGGTGCTGGCCGGCCTAAAGCAGTACGGCTGGCAGTACTCCGTCATCGACGAGGGCTGGTACATGCAGGATCCCTTCGCCAATACCGTGGAAGCGCGCAAGTACGTCTGGGATGCCAACGGCATCCTGATTCCGGCGCTGGACCGCTTCCCTTCTTCAGCCAATGGTTCCGGCTTCAAACCTCTGGCAGACTGGGTTCACGCGCAGGGGCTCAAGTTCGGCATCCACATCATTCGCGGAATTCCCCGCCAGGTGGTGAAGGACAACCTGCCCGTCGCAGGCTCCAGCTTCCACGCGCAGGACGCGGCCGACACCACCGAGACCTGCCCGTGGGACGAGGGCAACTACGGCGTCCGAGACAACGCCGCAGGGCAGGCATATTACGACTCCATGCTCAAGCTCTACGCCGGCTGGGGTCTGGACTTCATCAAGGTGGACTGCATCTCTGACCATCCCTACCGGCCCACCGAGATTCGCCAGATTGCCGAAGCCATCCGCAAAACAGGCCGGCCCATCGTGCTCAGCCTCTCGCCCGGCCCCACCCAGTTGGCCCATGCGGCTGAAGTGGCAAAGTACGCGCAGATGTGGCGCATCACAGACGATCACTGGGACGTCTGGGCGCCGAAGCACAAGCCCGGCGCCAGCGAGTTTCCATTTGGCGTGCGCGATGCCTTTGAACGCCTGGCCCAATGGGCTCCCTACTTCAAACCCGGCAACTGGCCGGACGACGACATGCTGCCCGAGGGCTCGCTCACGCCGCATCCCGGCTGGGGCCAGCCGCGCCAGTCGCGTTTGACGCACGACGAGCAGCGCACCGAGTTCACCCTGTGGGCCATCTCCCGCTCGCCGCTCATCATGGGCGCGAACCTGACCCGCCTCGACGACTTTACCCGCTCCCTGATGAGCAACAAGGAAGTGCTCGATATGAATCAGACAGCGGTCGAGAGCGGCCCGGGCCTCACGCCAACGGGCGGCAACCTGGCGGGCTCTTTCCCTGAGCGCTACTGGTACGCGCGCACCGGCGGCCCGCATCCAAAGACTTATCTTGCCGTCTTCAACCTGGAAGACAACCCAACCAGCTCCGACCTGCCGTGGATGCTGTTCCACCTGCCCGCAAAAGCTCACGCTGTTTTCGATGTCTGGAATGAAAAGCACATCCCCGCCGCAAAGGCACTGCACGTCGAACTTCCACCGCATGGATGCGCATTGTTCCGCGTGGAGTGAGGCAAAGCGCGGTCGCCAGCGCCTCACTGTGACCTGCATCACCCCTCCTTGGCCCCTTGCAGCCATGCCTCGCCTTCTTGTGCGAAACTGTTTCTTCCGGTTCTTGAGCAGCTCGGCCAGCGCTCTTTCCGGCAGGATTGCCAATGCCCGTTTTACGTTCGGCTTTCATCGCCCTTTCCCGCAACCGTCATCTGCGCGGCTTTCTTGAGCGCTCCAGCATCGGCACAAAACTCAGTTCCCGCTTCATCGCCGGCATGGAAATTGAAGACGCCCTGCGCGTGGCAGAGGCTGTCAGCAGGCAGGGCATGTCTGTGACGCTCGACTCGCTCGGCGAAAGCGTCACGTCAGAGACAGAGGCGCACCGCGCAGCCGATGTCTACCACCAGCTTCTGGACCTGATTGCCGCACGCAAGCTGAACTCCAACATCAGCGTGAAGCTCACGCAGATGGGGCTCACGCTCGATCCGGCGCTGGCCGAGAGCATTGCCCTGAGCCTGGCGCAGCACGCGCACTCCACCGGCAGCTTTGTGCGCATTGACATGGAAGACTCGTCGCTGACGCAGGTGACGCTGGATATTGTGCGCCGTCTCCACGCGCTCCCTGACCTGCGTGATGCAATCGGCATCGTGATTCAGGCCTATCTCTACCGCTCCAGGGCCGACATTGAGCAGCTCATCGCCGAGGGCATCCGCGTGCGGCTCTGCAAAGGCGCATACAAAGAACCCGCCAGCGTAGCCTTTCCGCGCAAGGCCGATGTAGATGCAAGCTACATCCAGCTAAGCCAGACACTGCTGCAGAGCCCCATTTACCACGGCCTCGCCACGCACGATGAAGCCATGATTGCCGCCGCAAAGTCCTTTGCCCGTCAGCATGGCATTGCTCCCAGCCGCTTTGAGTTTCAGATGCTCTATGGCGTACGCCGCGACCTGCAGCGCAAGCTGATCGCAGAGGGCTACAACGTGCGCGTCTATGTGCCCTTCGGGCGCGAGTGGTACCCCTACTTCATGCGAAGGCTGGCCGAGCGCCCGGCCAATGTGCTGTTCATCGCAAAAAATATGTTGCGGCGATAACTCAAGGAGCTATGCCGGGAGTACTCCCCGGCATAGGATTGCGCGACTTACTCCGCCGCTTTCGCCGCACCCAGCTCGTCCTTGTAGACTTTGCCGCCCTTCATCACAAACGCGACGTGCTCCAGCACCTCCACGCGGTCCAGCGGATTGGCGCTGACGGCGATCAGGTCGGCATACTTGCCCTTTTCCAGCGTGCCTACGTCCTGCGAGCGGCCAAGCAAATCAGCCGCTGACGACGTCGCCGCGCGGATCGCCCCCGCCGGCGTCATGCCGAACTTGACCATGTAGTGGAACTGCTTTGCATTGTCGCCGTGCGGATACACGCCGGCGTCCGTGCCAAAGGCAATCTTCACGCCCGCTGCCACGGCCTTGGCGAAGTTCTCGCGCTGCAGGCGGCCCACCATCTTTTCCTTGTTGACATTCTCCTTCGGCAGGCCAAACTCCACGGCCTTGCCCAGAATGTAGTCGTCGTTGTAGATGTCGGCGACGAGATAGGTGCCATGCGCCTTCATCATCTCAATACCCTCGGCATCAATCAGGCTGCCGTGCTCAATGGAGTCCACCCCCGCGCGGATTGCGTCCTTGATGCCCTCGGTTCCATGCGCGTGCGCGGCCACCTTCCGGCCCGCGTGGTGCGCCTCGTCCACGGCCATCTTCATTTCGTCGAAAGTCATCTGCTCGGCACCGGGCTTGTCCCCCGCCGAAAGCACTCCGCCCGTGGCCAGAATCTTGATCACATCCACGCCATACTTCACCTGCTCGCGCACCACGTGGCGCACCTCTTCCGGCCCGTCCGCAAGCTCAAAGTCGCGCTCCGCCGGATACATCATGTTCTGGACAGGCGGCGCAAAGCCATTCATGTCGCCATGGCCGCCGGTGATGGAAATAGCCGGACCGCTGGCCACGACGCGCGGGCCGGGAAAATCGCCCGCATCGATGGCCTTGCGCAGATCCACCGCAAAGAACGGCTGCGAGCCCACATCGCGCACGCCTGTGAATCCGGCTTGCAGCGTTTTATTGGCATTCACCACACCGTTGAAGCCGCCCATGAACGGCGTCTCCCGCACATCCCAGATGGGGTTGTAGTGGTCGGCGCGCGCTTCAAGATGCGTGTGGCAGTCGATGAGACCGGGCAGCACCCAGTCTTTGGAGAGATCCACGACAGTGGCTCCGGCGGGAATTGCGACTTCAGCAAAGGGCGCGACGCGCGTGATGCGCTCGCCCTCCACGACGAGAACGACGTTCTCGCGCAGGCTATCGCTGGTGGCGTCAAACAAATGGCCGGCCTTGACGTAGACGGTGGGCGGCGCAGGCACAGGTGCGGGTGCGGCAGTCTGAGCGTGAATGGCTGCCACGAATGCGGGCGCGGCAAGGGCAAGAATGGCTGGGCGAAGCAGGATAGGAATGCGGAACACGGGAATCTCCTGAGATACGGGGGTCTGTTTCCCGCATTATAGTGATCGCATTCTAAAGAAAGAATCAGGCCGGCCGGCTGCTCTGCTGAACCGCACGGACGCTCTTGCCCAGATGGCTGCCGCGCTTGCGAAAGTGCTCGGTTCGCCTGCAGACGGGGCATTCCCACGGGTAGTAGCCGAAAAAAGCCAGGAGTTTGCCCTTCAAAAAGCCTTTGCGCGGAAGCCGGCGAAGATGCCGGTTACCGCAGTCTGCACACGGACTGTCAGGAATATCATTTGCGATTCTGGAAGCACGACTGCGCTGCACTGGCGACCCTTTCACGGCCATGTGCGACGGAAGCGAACTTCAAGAGCGAACCGGCGCTGCGCATACCTGCCGCGCTGCACTCCCGGCAGCAACCCTCGCTGCGGCGGGCGGCCGTACCGCAATCTTGAAGAAACGTGGACGTACGCCAAGGCTATTGAAACTCAATCAATCATTCAGCAAATCCGCGCTTATCTGCCTGACATGCGCGGCGCGACTAGGAGCAATTGAAAGAATCCTACAGGGTGAAGCCGTGATCGAAATCGAGAACCAATGAAGAGCGCAGCACTACGGTAATTGGCTTATCCCACTTTCGATGTAACGCATCGTTTCGGCTTGCCTCCGACTCGATCTCTTGATGCGAGAAGGCGCTCTTCAGCCCTGCAGCCGCGCCAGGCCCTGCCGCGCCAGGTCAGCGACACAACGAGCCAGCGTGGGCGAGGCATTCAGCGACTCCGGCCGCTCCAGGCGAATGCCCCGGCTGGCCGCATACTTCCGAAACGCAATGTCCACGTCGTAGAGAATTTCCACATGGTCGCAGAGAAAGCCGATGGGGTGAAGCAGCAGCGTCTTCACGCCTGCGGCAGCGATGGCCTCCAGCGTCTCCTCAACCGTGGGGCCTATCCACGGGCCGCCGCTCGCGCCCTGGCTCTGGAAGGCAAACCACCACTGCGGAATCTCAGGCACGCGCGCAGCCACCAGTTCCGCCGTGTGCTTGGCTTCCTGTGCGTAAGGGTCCGCGCCTTCGCCCGGCCACAGGCGCGGCTGGCCCTCGCTGGCCGCTGGCGTCTGAATCGTGCGGCACGGAACGCTGTGCGCCGTGAAGAGCACGGGCGTCGGCGCGCCTGTCTCCGCAATGAGCCGCACCATCGCCGCGCGGAGCCGCTCGGCAAAGGCCTCCGCCAGCAGCGGATGCTGCGCCCAGCCCTCAGTGAAGTCGATGCGCAGCGTGTCTGCCTCCGCCTGCACCGCCCGCCGGTAAAGGCCCACGCTGGTGCGCGAATTCTGCGGCGCGAGGCAGATGACGGCAGCTTCTTCCACCCCGTCGGCGCGCATCTGCCGCACCACGTCGGGAATGTAAGGCCGCCAGTTGCGCATGCCCACATAAACCGGCACGGGCTCTCCCTGCGCAGTCAGTTCTGCCTCCACCAGCCGCCCCTGTTCCATGGTGAGCTCGGTCAGCGGGCTTCTGCCGATCAGCGCGTAGCGGTGCTGAATCTCCTCAATCACCTGCGGCGGCAGCGGCCGTCCGCTCACCACATTGCGCAGATATTCAGGAATCTGCTCGACCGTCTCGGGCGTCCCGTGGGCCAGCAGCAGCACGGCCCGCTTAGTCATTCTTTGCCTCCAGGCGGAACTCGCGCACCATGCGCACCACCGCCTGCACATTCTCCACCGGCGTGCCCGGCACAATGCCGTGCCCAAGGTTGAAAATGTGCCCAGGCCGCCCGTTCGCCGCCCGCAGAATTTCGTGCACGCGCCGCTCCAGCACTTCCAGCGGAGCAAACAGCGTAATCGGGTCCAGATTGCCCTGCACCGCGTGTGTGCGTCCCACGGCGCGCCAGCCCTCGTCCAGCGGCTGCCGCCAGTCCAGGCCAATCACGTCGGCTCCGGTGGAAGCCATCTCGCTCAGCAGCCCCGCCGTCTCCACGCCGAAGTAAATCACCGGCACGCCCATCTGCTGCACCGCGCGCACCAGCCGCATGGACGCTTCCAGCGCATAGTCGCGATAGTCCGCCAACCCCAGCGACCCAACCCAGCTATCGAATATCTGAATCACATCCGCGCCCGCCTGCACCTGCAGTTGGCAGTACTCCGTCAGCACAGTAACCAGCTTGTCCAAAAGCATGCGCCACGCAGTGGTGTCGCCATACATCATTTGCTTCGTGTGGATGTAATTGCGCGATCCGCCGCCCTCAATCATGTAGCTGGCCAGCGTATACGGCGCGCCGCAAAAGCCGATAATGCCCAGCCGGTCGCGAAAATGCGCAGCCACCTTCTCAATCGCGCGCGCCACATACGCCAGATCGGCGGCGCGGTCCGTGCGCAGCGCGCGCACGTCATCGGCAGTCCGCACAGGGTGATGCACCACCGGCCCTTCGCCCGCCTGAAACTCGAAAGGCAGGCCCATCGGCTCCAGCGGCAGCAGCAGGTCGGCAAAGATGATGGCCGCATCGACGCCCAGCTTTTCCGCCGCCGTGATGGTGACCTCGGCAGCAAGTTCCGGCTGTTTGCAGATCTCGACGAGTGTGTGGTGCTTGCGCACGTCCCGGTACTCCTGCATGTAGCGCCCGGCCTGGCGCAGAAACCACACCGGCGTGCGGTCGACCGGCTTGCGCAGGCATGCGCGCACAAAGCGGCTGCCGTCCAGAATGGTTTCCAGCCTGGCTGGGTTCTTGCCTTCAATCTCCATATAGGGTGATTCTAACGGCCCGGGGCAGGCCAGCCACAGCAGGAAAACCACTCAGTTTTCATATGCCCAACCCGCAAGCGGCGACAGACAAGTGGCCCAGGTCTGACCCACCACGAACATTGGGTGCCCCTTATCCCATCAAGGTCTCGCCTTTGAGACCTGCGATTCCACGACATCAATACTCTACGGTCACCCACCCTCGCCGTTCGCGCCAGCGAGGCAGGTGGCCCACTCAAAAGCCGCAGTGATTTGCGCCGAGCAGGATGAGGCTGTACTCCTTTCATCGCGCATTTTGCGATGAGCGGGGGTGAGGTACGATGATGGGCGAACGAGGACCGGGTTATGCCGAGCGGCCTGAAGCGATACCAAAAGGCGGAAACGCTTCATTTCATCACCTTCAGTTGTTTTCGCCGTCTCCCGCTGCTTGAAGCGATTGAAGCC
>JAJXXG010001100.1 GCA_021781255.1 Acidobacteriota bacterium | reverse complement strand
CCGCCACTCCAGGCTTCAACATCGAATCGGTCTACAAGCCCTACGGAGAAGTAGGCGGCGATTTCTACCAGATTCTTCCCCGTCCGGATGGCAGCGTCCTCATCGTCATCGGAGACGTGAGCGGCAAGGGCATGCCCGCCGCCATGATGGTCTCGCTGCTGGTAGGCGCCTTCAGCGCGCTGGCTGAAACCACCACCAGCCCCGCGCAGCTTCTCGCCGGGCTCAACCGCCGCATCCTCGGCCGCAACCACGGAGGCTTTACCACCTGCCTCATCCTCCACGCCAGCCCCAGCGGCACATGCACCGCCGCCAACGCCGGCCACATCCCTCCTTATCTCAACGGAAACGAACTGGCCTGTGAAAACAGTCTCCCTCTCGGTCTCGCCGCGGAGACCCACTACTGCGACTTCACTTTCCAGGCAAGCCATGACGACAAGCTCACCCTGCTGACCGACGGCGTCGTCGAGGCGCGCAACCCGCAAGGCGATCTATACGGCTTCGACCGCGCCGCGGAAATCATCAACCAATCCGCTACCGCCATAGCCGAAGCCGCCCAGCACTGGGGCCAGGAAGACGACATTACCGTCCTCACCGTCGCGCGCTTGGAACACCCGCAGGAGGCCACCGCATGAAAAGATTCATACTCCTCACCGTGCTGACGCTCGCCTTCTGTACCGGCCTTCCCGCGCAGACCTTCAGCCTGATCACAGGCCGCGAGCCGGTCGCCTCGCTCGATGGCCTCTGGCGCTTCCACACCGGCGACAATCCCGCATGGGCCAGCCCCAATTTCGACGACTCGGGTTGGGCCCTGATCCGCGGCAATAGAAGTTGGAGTGAACAGGGTTATGCAAAGCTGAATGAGTTTGCATGGTATCGCGCGCGCATTGAGATACCAGCCGAACAAAGTGACGTTGCACTCTATATTCCGAGGATCGTAACGAGTTATGAGGTGTATGCGGACGGCAGTCTCTTGGGCGGCGAAGGCGGGATGCCGCCGCATGCTTTTCCGGTATCCGAATTCCTCCCGGCCGTGGTTTACAAGCTGCCGGCGATTGTAAAGAACGCCCCCCGGACCGTAACAGTCGCGATCAGAGTTTGGCACTCGCCTTTGTGGGAATCGCTGATTGGCGGGGGACTATACGAAGCGCCGTTGATCGGGCAAACGGAGTTGATGGAGAGACGTAAAGCAGACAGGATGGATGGCCTGGCACTTTCCAAGGCGAGTGAAGCGGTTCTTGCGGCGCTGGAGGCCCTTGCGGGGCTTGCAGCCCTGGGCTTTTTCTGGGTTCGTCCCCGCGAGAAGGAGTATTTGTGGTTCCTGGTCTGGATGTTTGCATCCGCCGGTCTCCAGGTGGCCACTCGTGCCGTGCATCTGGATGGGATGGACGTGAGGATCTTCGACACGATACAGATTCTGCTTCAAACCACGTTCCTCTATGCCCAGATTGCCTTCTTTTACCGGTTGCTGAGCGGGCGTCGCGGATGGCTTTTCTGGGCAGCAATCGGATCGGTGGCCGGAAGACTGGTGATTGCCTTGACCCTTCTGACTGGGTCCGCCGCTGGAGTCCATTTACCTCAGGGTACGCTCGCGGGATGGAATCTGGCAGACGTCTTATTGAGTTTTGCCCCGGCAATCTGGGTACTGACACTCCTGTTCCAAAGAACGTTGCAAGGGCTTCTTGATGCGCGATTGCTGCTGGCGCCTGTGCTGTTGCTTCAGTTTTCTGCAATCATGAACCCGATCATCTGGTTGGAGCTTTTTATATTCGGATGGAGTCTTCAAAGCCAAAGCTGGTATAGCGCGCTGACGTCATCGCCCTTCAACGTTTCCGTTCCCGACGCTTGTGAAGGACTGTTTCTGATTGGCATGCTGGCAATCTTCGTCGGTCGGTTCACACGCACCAGTCAACAGGAGGATGCACATCGCAGGGAACTCGCCGCCAGCCGCGCCGTGCAGCAGGTCCTCATTCCCGAGCAGACGCCCGCCGTGCCCGGCTTCCAGATCGAATCCGTGTACAAGCCCTACGGAGAAGTCGGCGGCGACTTCTTCCAGATTCTTCCCCGTCCCGATGGCAGCGTGCTCATCGCCATCGGAGACGTCAGCGGCAAGGGCATGCCCGCCGCCATGATGGTCTCGCTGCTCGTCGGCGCCCTTAGCGCGCTCGCTGAAACCACCACCAGTCCCGCGCAGCTCCTCGCCGGTCTCAACCGCCGCATCCTCGGCCGCAACCACGGAGGCTTTACCACCTGCCTCATCCTCCACGCCAGCCCCAGCGGCACATGCACCGCCGCCAACGCCGGCCACATCCCTCCTTATCTCAACGGAAACGAACTGGCCTGTGAAAACAATCTGCCCCTCGGCCTCGTTGCAGAAACCTCCTACTGCGAATTCACATTTCAGACAAGGGACAGCGACCGGCTCACTCTTCTCACAGACGGCGTCGTCGAGGCCTCCAGCGGCGAACGCGAGATCTTCGGCTTTGCCCGCGCAGAGCAGATCATCCACCAGCCCGCCGCCGCCATCGCCGACGCCGCCCAGCGCTGGGGCCAGGAAGACGACATCACCGTCCTCACCGTCGCCCGCATCGCCCCAGCAATGGCATAGGTCCCTAGCTCCGCCAGTGCAGCTCCACCGGCCCATCCATCGGGTGCCTGGGTGCCCCAGGTCTCGCGTCTGAGACCTGGGAGGCCTCCAGCCGCGCCTGCTTCAGCGCGAAGTACCACTTCGCCGGCTTGTCCGCATCGTCAATCAGCATCAGGCTCGGGTTGTGCTTCAACCCCTCCGCCTGCTGCATCATCGTCACCTGGTCCTGCCGCACAAACTTCGCGCCAAAGAACTTCGCCACCGGCGTCACAAACGGCACGTGGTAAAACACATTCCACGCCGCCACCACGTCAATCCTGCACGTCGAGGCCGTCACCGGCGTCACCGTCGTCAGGCTGCTGAACCACTTCTCCCCGCAGCGAATCATCTCCGTCCGACGGTTCGGCAGCACAAAGTCAATTGTCGTCTCCACCGGCTGCCCATACACGCCCAGCAGCTTGTACGGAGCGGAGTTCCCGCTCGGCGCATGCGCGCTCATCCTGAAGCCCTCAGGAATCGGCTCGAACTTCTTCGTCTTCTCGCGAATGCTCGCGCGGCTCCGCCACCACCACGCCTGATGCACAAACGGCCCATGCGCCGGATCCATCAATCCGATAATCCCGTGGTCTACATTGCACGGCAGGTCCGCCGTCAAAAACGCCGTCCGGTACCGCGGCCCGAACTTCTTCAGCTCCGGCACAGCCCGTGGAATCGCACCCTCCGCCACGCGCCCGCTGCCCGCGCTCGGCACATACACCCAGGCGTGCCCATCGCGCTCCTCGCAAGGATACGCCGTCGCATAAATCTTTGTCGCGTCCAGATGGTCGTGGCTGCTCAGCGAAGGAATCACCGCGCACTGCCCGCTGCACGGCTCAAACTCCCACCCGTGATACCGGCACGTCACCCGCTCCCCGTCAAACCACCCCACGCTCAGCGGAATCCCCCGGTGCGGGCAACTGTCGCGCATTGCAAACACGCGCCCATCCTTGCGCCGTCCCAGCACCAGCGGAATCCCCAGCAGCATCGCCGTCGCCAGCCTGCCCCCGCGCAGCGCATCCATGCGCAGCGCCGGGTA
>JAJXXG010001323.1 GCA_021781255.1 Acidobacteriota bacterium | reverse complement strand
GCGCGCCGAATCCTGCTGACGCCATGTTCCAGTTTCAGTTTGCTCATGGGTTCTCCTGTGGATGAGGTTGCGATCGTGCCTGTATCTGTCCCGGCCGCGATATGAATCAGTCACTCATGCTGAACTGATCCGATTTGTATTCAGCGCAGATCAGTGAAATATCCGCGCGAGATATTTTCTGGATACCTTGGTATGCCGGGGGTGGGAGCGACCAGCGCGGCGGAGCCGACGCGGGAACCCCGTAGGGGTGGGTCGCTCCCCCCCCGGCATATACCTCTCCCTGACCCCATCCAATCGCGTAATCTGTTGTATCCGCATGGCTAAGTCCCCTGTTCCTGTGTCTGCTGGCGTGTCTGGTGACGTGTTTTGTCACCCTCCTTTGAGGGAGACTTCTGCCGCGGGCTGTAGATGGGATAGTTGTACGGAAGGATGACGGTCGTGAAGGTGGCGCGTAAAGAATTCCGCGAAAACCGCTGCCGGATTTTGTCGGCGTTGGTGCTCTGGATATGCCAAGCCGATTGAAGCGCCCGGTGTTCGAGAGCGGTGTAAAGGTGTTCGCCTTCGCGCAGGACTTCGAGATCGCGGGCGCTGGTGACGCCGCCTTTGGCGTCATAGCGGCGGCTGGCATCGAGATATTCGAGAAAATGTTCGACACCCAGAGGCGTCATGGAGGTCACGCCGCGCAGCCGTTCCGCTGGCAGGAAGCGGTTGAATGCAGCATGCGCCCGCACGGAGTTGCTCTCCGCATCGGCAATGAAGAGCAACTCGAACTCTCCCAGCACCTCGAACAGGCGATGGTACTGTTCGAGGTAACGCTCGAAGCGGGCAGCTGTGACCTGACCTTCGTCGAAGAAGGTAAAGCGAGGAACGCCGGTATTCGAGAGAAAGATGGGGAACCCATCCGAGAAGTACATGAGCCGTCCAGCGTAGCTCCTGGGCAGCAGCTCGACCGCGACACCGCATTGGGTGGTGAAGAAATCGACTTTACCGGCCTCATCTTCCAGAATGTTGGAGCCGAGGTTGGCGAGGACAAAGTCGAGCACCATGAGCCGGGACTTGATGTGGGCATCGCCTTTGATGCGGCGATTCTGCGAGTCTCGATGCCGGAGCGCCTCGTAGACCGGCTTCGAGGTCAGGTGGTAGACGTGGTGACCACGGCCACATTCGATCACATGAATGTGATGAAGGCGGCTGGCCTTTTCGAGAAATCGCGTGGACAGTGCACCACTTCTCCAGTTCACAAACCGGGAGAACTGACGGCTCAGGAAGTAGCCGGAGTGGACCGCGACCAAGTACAGGAACGAAGCTTCGCGGTTGAGGTAGCCAATGGATTCCAGCGACGAGATGGGATCGTAATTCATAGGTCCAGAATGTTCTCCATGAGGTGCTGGTCGTCCTCGATCTTCGCGGTGAGCGAAGATCGGTCGGCGGACGACGCATAGTTGCGGAAGCCTGCCTGCGCCTTCGAGCGCAGATGCGCGGTATGGTACGCGGCGGTCAGGACTTCGATATCCTGATGGCCGCTGCGTGAACCCTGGTCGATGTCCCGGTCAGATTCGCAGGGCAGGTCGTAGTCGATGCGGGCGTCGGGGATCTGAATCTTCCGGTCGACGAAGGGCAGCTCATGCCGAGCGGCTACTTCCCCTTTGATCTCAGCCATGTCGCGCGTGGGGCCAGCCTTGCGCGCGGCATAGATGGCTTTCTGCACATCGGCCTTGATCTCGAAATCGAGGCGCACGCGGAGGTTCGTGCCGCCGCTGCGCTCGATACGTTCAGCCTCTTTCCGGTAGGCCCGGTAAATCTGTGAGTCGTGTTCGGCCTCGCGGGGCTTGACCAGACCCGCGTAAACCTTCTGGTCTCCGGGCAGGTCGCCATCCTTAATAAGGAGGCGGCGACCAACTTTGGTGAGGGTGACCACCTCGACGCGCTCAATCGTGCGCCGCCGCCCGTCCCGGCGCAGGTTGATGTGCAGGGTCTCGACGAGACCCTTGTCGCGGAGATATTTGAGGTCGTTTTCAAGTGGGCGGCCTTTTCCGTTGTAAAGCGAATCGCGGAGGTCCGCTGTGCGGACGACGCGAAAACGTCCGGCCTCGCGCAGGACCTGTTTCTCTTCCGGGCGCAGCTCGAGGCCGACGATGTTGCCGGCGGAACGAGCCGGACGGCGTGGGTCCGCTGGGGCAACAGGGCGGCGGCGCTCATGGGGTATCTCCCGTGTGCGGTCAGGACGCTTGCGCTCGACCGGAGGATGACTTCCGCGAGGGTCGGCGGCACGGTCCTCCAGAGGCTTTACGCGATGGAGGATAGGACTGTCAGGCAGATTGCGCCTCGGCGTTCGCGTATCTGCGGCGGCAGGAGTAGAGTTTTCGCTTTCGCGGTTCCGGGGCTGTTCCTGGGGGATGTCGAGCCTCATGCGTCCTCTCCGGTATCGGCGGATGCCTCAGGAACAGGCGCAAACTCAATCAAAGCTTGGGCCGATGCAGATGGCGTGGCGCGCTTTTTCGGGCGCTCACCGGCTGAAGAAGGCGGGACGGCTTCAACGGAAGCCGGCGTGAGCGCCGGACCGTGGCCGACGACACGGTGCACGTCGTAGTCGGCCACGCGGGTGAAGCGGTTCATTTCTTTCTGGGCGGCTTCGCGCATGGCGCGGACCTTAGCAATAAGATCAGGCGTGCGCTCCATATATTGGTCTTCATTGAGCACGGTCAGTCTTCCTCCTCATTCCCGAACTGCGCGAGGATTTCGGTAGACAGCTCGCTTTGCCCGGTGTGTATCTCCTGGTCGAGATGCCGGAGCTTGCGGCCCGTGTCGCGCAGGAAGAACTTGCGCTCGATCCAGACGGTGAGGCCGAGCAGGTTGGCAAAGAGCAGGGCGCAGTAAAGCGCGATGCTCTTGAGGTCGTTGTGGAGGATGAAGCTCCGCCACGGAGTGAGGAAGCGCAGCTCGTTGCTCAACCAGAAGCCGAGCGCTAGGAAGATAAGCGTGGCGACAAAGACGGCATTGGCGATCATGACTGTTTCCTCCGGGGGTGTTCTTTCTGCGGTAGTCAGCGCGCGGCATTTTCAAAGGGGAAGCGGAGAGGCGAAAGCCTCTCCGCGAAAAGAGGTGGGACAGTGTTAGCCGTCCTCGCCGAAATCGACCAGTGTGTCGGGCCGGTCCAGCCGCTGGATGCGGACAGCATGGACGGCATAGGTCGTGTGCTTGACCGGGAAGCGTTCGCGGGCAACGACCACGCCACGCTCCTGTTCGAGCGCGCGTAGCTCCCCTTCGACTTCGAGGTAGTCTCCGCGCCTCATGCCGCGGGTGAGGCCGCATAAGAAGGGGCCCGGGCAGATGATGCGATGCCAGTCGGTGCGCGGATGCCACTCGTTGTTGCCGAGATCCCACACGCCGGAGACGGTCGCCAACAGCAGGACCGCGAACGAATCATTCTGGATATGGTCAGATGATGGAGCCTCGGCATCTTTAGCGAGAAAGCCTCTGAGCGTTACGGTATTGGCGAAGAGAGCAGTCATAATGCACCTCCCATAGGGAGGACAACGCCGCTTACGCGGCGTCCTCCTCCGTGATGGGCTCTGCATCGGGGTTCTCGCCCGCTGCCGGCGGTGCCAGCTTCCTGACGATGCTGGCACGTATCTCCCAACCGCGGCGCTTCACGGTCGTC
>JAJXXG010000750.1 GCA_021781255.1 Acidobacteriota bacterium | reverse complement strand
GAGGACGTGAGCGAGAAGCTCGGATACATCCCTGGGCTGTTCGAGGTCGAGCGGCACATCCGCGGCAAATGGGTCTGTCGGCGCTGCGAGCGGCTGATCCAGGCGCCTGTGTCGCCGCAGGTGATCGACAAGGGGATCCCGACGGCCAGTCTGCTCGCGCAGGTGCTGGTGGCGAAGTATACCGAATGCCGATATCGGCATTCGGTATACCATGCCGCATCCGAGAATATGCCGACAGTTTTGCAAAGAAGGCTCATTTGCGTGGAAACTCAGATGTCTGATGCGGCATAGTCCGGGGCCTACAGCTGGTTCAAGAACGACAGCAGTTGACCTGTGGGGCGGTATTTTCCTGACCTGCTATCGATCGGCGTTGTTTTGGCCAGGATCTTCTCGCGCAGCACAAGATCCGCGTCGAGGTACATCTGAGTAGTCTCAATCGACTCGTGGCCGAGCCAAAGAGCGATCGCCGTCTGTTCAATACCCGCGTGCAGCAGGTCCATGGCCATGGTGTGTCGCAGGCAGTGGAAAGTAATTTTTTTCCTTCCTATCGAGGAGCAGACTTTAGTTGCACTCACGAGGTGCTTGTTCAGAAGATGCTGAACCGCATCCGCACTCAACCGCCCGCCGCGTATGCTTGGGAAAATGACTTCCGTGCCCTCCATACGCGGTTCACGGAGCCAAGACTTGAGAACTGTAGCAACCGACTTGCAGAGCGGCACGGCCCGCTCTTTGCGGCCCTTCCCAATAACCTGCAGGTAGGCGGTCTTGCCGAGGGTCAGGTTCTGCCGGGTCAGACCCGTCACTTCGCTGAGGCGCAGTCCAGTCTGAATGGTCAACAACAGCAGAGCGTGATCACGCCGCCCGGTCCAGGTTTGCTTGTCGGGGGCGTCGAGAAGAGCTTTAACCTCCGGCCGGGTCAAAAATCCGATCAGCCTTCGCGTGTATTTCTTACGCGGCGTTGCAAGCACACGCTGAATCTGCGCGTTCCTGCTCGGCAGCTCGTAGGAGGCAAATCGGAAGAACGAACGGATCGCGGTGAGCCGCAGGTTCCTTGTTCGGGCGCTCACGCCTCGGCTGCGCTCCAGATCGTTCAAGAATGCCGTCACAAAGGGCGCGTCAATCTGCTCAATGCTCAGTTCTTCCGGTCTCACATGCTGCCATTTCTCGGCGAATCTCAGCAAGAGCCTAAAGGTGTCGCGATACGAGCAAAGGGTATGCGAGCTCACCTTCTTCTGCTGCATCAGGCGCTGTATGAAAAACCGCTGCAAAAGAACGGCGAAGGTGGGTTCTATGGAGTTCATGGCGCACGCCGCCAGCGGCGTTCGAGACGCTTGACCGCCTGCTTCATGAGCGCGGGATTTTGGTGCAGGTACCAGTAGGTATGACGCAAATCTCCATGGCCCAGATACGTCGAGAGCGCCGGTAAACGCTGCTCAGGATCCGCTCCAGAGCGGTAGCAGTGGAGCATCACCTGCACGGCCGCCCGATGCCGGAAATCGTGAAGCCGCGGCCCGCGTCGATCCGAGGGGCCGCGCAGTCCAATCTTTCGCGACAGGCGGACAAGAGACTTCCAGGCATCGTTATGGAGCATGCGAGTGCCGTGGCGGGAAACGAAAAACGGCTCGATGTCGCGTTGACGGAAGTATGCATTGCGTCGCTGCAGATATCTTCTCAGCGCGGTACGGGTCGAAGGATGAAGAGGGACCAAGCGCGACTTGCCGAACTTCGAATCACGAATGGTGAGAATCCCCTGGGCGAGGTCTACGTCTGAGACGTTCAATCTCAGCGCTTCCCCGATCCGCAACCCCGTGACACTCAGCAATCCGTAGAGCGTGTATCGCACCCACCGCGATATGCTGGTTGCGCCGACTCGAAGCTTCAAAGTCTCCGCCAACAGCCGTTGAATCTCCACGTCCGAATACAGATAGAAGCGGTTGCGCCCATGCGTGCGCGGCATCATATCTGCTGGCGGCACCTCAGTTCGAGGGTCCACGGTGCTGTGGTATATCGCAAAGCTGCGTACGGCACCGAATCTCAGCCCTTTATAGGAGGGGTCAGTCGATGGGTTCTCGCGAACCCAGCGGACCATCCACTTCCCTGTGACGCGCCGCGCGCGATGCCGCTGCATGAACGCTACGAAATCCGCCAGGTGGGCTTCCTGGCGGTCCAACTTAAATCCAAGTGCCCTACGCATCACCAGGTAATCCCGCACGGAGATCCGCAAGCTCTTCACAGAGGTTTCCCGGGCCACGGCAAAGCCACCTCACGCAGTGCGTCCAGATCAACCTTGGCGTACAGCAGCGTCGTGTTCGGATCACGGTGACGCATCACTTGGCCAATCTCTGTCAGCGATGCCCCTCGGCGCAGCATGTTCGTCGCAAGCGAATGTCGAAACTGATGTGCACCATGAGTTGCCGAGTTGACCTGAGCTCGCTTGAGCGCGCGGCCAACAATCGCGGAGACCGAGGACGACTTGGCCATGCCTTGCCACGGCGCGCGGGCGCGCAAGAACACGCGTCGGCAGGGCGATGCGGGCCGGCCGTTACGCAGATACGCGGCGATCGCTTCTCCCACATCGTGCGGCAATGGCATCGGTCGCTCCTGGCGTCCTTTGCCACAGATGTGGATGCATGCGTTCGCCCAGTCAATGTCATCCAACTCGAGAAGCATGACCTCCCGAGCTCGGAGCCCCAGCCGCGCCAGAACCAGTAGAATTGCGCGATCGCGAAGCCCGCAAGGAGTGCGTCTCAATCTACTTTGCACGAGAACTCGACGAACAGCCTTGAGCGGCAATGCTCGCGGAATCGGTGCCATGGCCCAATGGGCCACTGCTGGAACAGCTCCGACGAGGGATCGATCTATATAGCCGCGGTAGTGTGCGAAGCGCAAAAGAGAGCGAACCGCAGCCGTCAGTAAGCTTGCGGCCTTGGACGTCCGAAACTTGCGTACTTCCTGCAGGACGAAATCGCGGATCTTCTGAGCGTTCAGGCTCTCCAGATCCAATCGGCCTCGATGGCAGCAGCGCACGAGGAAGCGATGAGCGATAGCTGCGTAAACCGCACAACTCGTGGAGGCAAGACCGCGCTCGTTCAACAAATATCCCGAGTACTCCTCCGCCAGCGCGTCGACCTCGGACTTCTGACAACGCTGAAGCGCCTGCACAGATACGAAGCCTTCGCTATGCATCCATGTCAAGAAATGCCTCAGCGTGGCCGGATCGCCGCTTCTGCAGGACTTACGATCTCGGAGGAATCGTTGACCAACGCTAAGGGTGACTTCCGAGATCCCTATACGCTTCTGGTGAAGCCACCGACTGAATCCGATCACGAACCAAGTCTTGCTCAAGAAACTCTCGTGCGAGTACCCCTCTTCGTTGAGAGAAGCTGCGTACGACTCCAGGATCGAACTCAAAGGACCTTCGATCGACCGCAGCGATATCTTTCTTTGCCAGCGTTCCACCGAGCCAACAGAACGACGTTCGCCTCCAAGAATTTTGTGGGAAGACTATGCCGAACCTTCCACGCTGTAAACTCTTGTAATACAAGCGCTTTTCATGCTTCCTACGGAGTTTTGCGGCATAGTCTCGGATGCGGCATGGTATACCGATCACCTTCCGCTTTACCGCCAAGAACAGATCGCCGCGCGGGTCGGGGTCGATCTCCCCAGGCAGAAGCT
>JAJXXG010001294.1 GCA_021781255.1 Acidobacteriota bacterium | reverse complement strand
ATGAAAAGCCGATGCAGTTCCGGGGCCCGAACTTCTTTGAGACGAACGCAAACTTCTACAAGAACTTTGCAATTACGGAGCGGTTGAACTTTGAGTTCCGCTTCGAGCTCTTCAACCTCTTTAACCGCGCGAACTATGCCAATGTGGATACGAATATTCCTGACGGAAGCTTCGGCTACGCGACTGGATCGCACGAACCGAGATTCTGGCAACTAGGCGGCAAATTGTCCTTCTAGACCTATGATCCAGATTCTCAACTAATGACCCATGCGGCCGGCGCGAACATGATGCGCCGGCCGTTCTTTTCGCGGCTGCAATGCCGCGACAATGCGCAGTTTCTCCTGTCCAGCTAGAATTGCATTGCCAAGCTCCGGAGCATGATTGCTGGTCTGCGATTAGAAATGGCTCCACTTACGCTATGGAACGGGTTGCGATGCGCTTCTACCGACGATTGGCTACCTTTATTGTGCTTGTGGCATTCGCTTCAAGCCTGGCCGCGCAGCCTGCCCCAGGCCCGCTGGCGCCGATCATCCGCGCACTGCAACAGGGAGATTATGCTCGTGCGAGTGTATTGCTTGCGCCCGCGCTAAAGCGGAATCCGGGTAATGCGGAACTGTGGACGATGAAGGGGGCAGCGCTGGCTGGGCAGGGGAAAAAACGTGCGGCTTTCGATGCCTACCGGCATGCAATCAAACTGGCGCCCAGGAATATTCCGGCGCTGCAGGGAGCTGCGCAGATTGCGTATGACAGTGGGGATGCTGCGGGAATTCCAGTGCTCGAGCAGCTGCTTAAGATACGGCCGGATGACGTGATGAGCCACGGAATGCTCGCCGTGCTTGAATATCAGCAGAACAAATGTGCCGATGCTGTAGTCCATTTTGCAAAGGCATCCGCGCTCTTCGCCACACGCGCTCCGGCACTTGATGCGTATGGAACCTGTCTGGTCCAGCTGAAGCAGATGGACAAGGCAGCGGAGGTGTTTTCACAGGCGCTGGCACTACAGCCAGATAATGTGCGCGAGCGGAAGGTGACAGCGTCTGCGCAACTGATGGCGCACGAGCCGGAAAAGGCATTGGAAACCCTTGCTCCCCTGACCGGCGAAAATGCTGACGCTTCAGCGCTGGAGCTTGCCTCAGCAGCATACGAGGATGCTCATGAGACGGGGCAGGCTGTGAGCACTTTGCGCCGCGCCATTCTGCAGGATCCGCGCGACCCTGATCTCTATGTGGATTTTGCTGTACTTTCCTCGACCCATCAATCCTTTCAGGTGGGCATTGACGCGCTCAACGACGGGCTGCACCTGATGCCGAATGCCGCATCCCTCTATTTTGCCCGTGGCGTTCTCTATGTCCAGATTGCGCACTATGACAAGGCTCAGGCTGATTTTGACAAGGCCTATCAGCTCGACCCGAACCAGACTCTGAGCGTGGCAGCTCTGGGGCTAGCGACAGTCCAGCAGAATAATCTGACGAAGGCTCTGGCGGATGTACAGGCAAAGTTAAAGGTTCACCCCAAGGATCCGGTACTGCTCTATCTCCAGGCCGATATTCTGACGCAACAGGGCGTGGATACCAACTCCGCAGAGTTCAAGACTGCAATGCGGTCAGCAAAGGAGGCAGTGGCGCTGCGTCCTTCTCTGGAGCCTGCCCACAGCGTGCTGGCGAAACTCTATCTACAGGCCGGAGAACATGCGCTGGCCGCGGCTGAATGCAGAAAGGCGCTTGCGCTTGACCCTAAGGATCAGACGGCCGTATATCACCTGATTCAGGCGTTGCGGAAGACAGACAAAAAGAACGAAATTCCTCCTTTGCTGAAGCGCCTCGCACAACTGCGAGAGGACGCCAACAAGAAAGAGCGCGAGCAATATCGCTTCAAGCTGGTCGAAGGCGACACCAGCGGAAAATAATGGTGCTGCGCACAAAATGCGCGCAAAGCACCTTTCGCTAGATCCAGACCTTCGAGTCAATGCCGGGCTTGAAGTTGTCCATGTGGTCAGGCCCGCTCACATCGGGATACTCGGGCGGTGGCCCGACGCGATTCATGCGAGCGAAATTGGGAACCGCGAGCATGGGTGAACCATCCTGCCAGTCTCCGGTGATGGCTATGACACCTTCAAGGAGATTCGGCTGCCACTCGGCGCGTAGGGGCGCATTACCCAGCTTGCGACGAATGTTTTTATTGTCAGGGTCCTCCACGTTGTAAATGAGTGGGCCGTATTGGAGGGCCGTTAGACCGTTATCGGCCTTGACGAGCTCATCGGCGATTACTCGCTGTGGTTCCATGGGCAGCTCTAGCTCTACCCGGTCGCCTGCCTTCCACTCGCGCGTCACTACGGCATATCCCTTTTGAATGACGGGTGTTTGCACCTGACCGTTTACGGCGAAGCGTACTACGCCGCTGACCTGTGGCGACTCTGAATAGAGCCTGCTCGTATGGCGATTGGGAATGCGTACGTGGAGTGAGAAGGTGCGCGCTTCCTGGGGATTGACGGTGATGGAAACTGTTCCGTGCCAGGGGTAGTTGGTCTTCTGCACAATCTCTACGTTGGTGCCTGCAACTTCGCCTACGTTGATGCGGCTGCCTACGAACATATTCACGTAGACGGCATCCTTGCTTTTGACGTAAGACCATGTGGGAATCATGAGCAGGGTTCGCGGGATGTTGCCCACGCAGCAAGGGCAAACATGCCACTTTGCGCGCTGCGTGTTTACTAGCGGATTGGTGTAGCAGTAGCTCTTTCCATCAAGAGCCAGGCCACCGAGGAGAGCGTTGTACATGGTTTGCTCGTAGAGGTCAGCGTATTTCGCGTCGTGATAAGCGAGGTTAAGCTTGTACTGGAAGAAGATGAGGCCGCAGCTCGAGCACGATTCGCAATAGGCCTCGTTGGGCAGCGAATAGTTCGGTCCGAAACCCTCAGATGTTTCGCCGCTGCCGATGCCGCCAGTCAGGTAGTACTTCTTGTTCACGATGTTGTCCCAGAGGGAAATGACAGCGCTCTGGTAATCGCGGTCGCGGGTCTCCGCGGCGATGTCCGCCATACCGGAGTAAAAATAGGCGGCGCGAACAGCGTGACCCACGGCCTCATATTGCTGACCGGGAGGCAGATGGCTTTGGTCATACTCGTTCCCGCCACGGCGTGAGTCCAGCAGAAACTTTGCCAGGACAATGTAATCGTCTCCGCGGTGGTTACCCTCCTGATCATTGACAAAGCGGCCGAAGCGCACGAGCGCCTGCTCCATTTCCTGGTGGCCGTCAAACCACGGCTTTTTGCCGGGTCCGGTGCCGATGTGTGAGACCCAGCAGTCAGCCAGCCTCTTTGCGCCGTTGTAGAGGCGCAAGTCTTTGCCGTCTGTGAGCGTGTAGTGATTGATGGCAGACTCAATGAAGTATCCGGCGACGTAGCCCTCATGATTCCCGCGATGATCCGGAGACCACCGCTCAGGCCAGTCCTTACGGTTGGCAAGCGTGTAAGCGGTTTGCAGATAACCATCGGGCATCTGTGCCCCAAGGATGATGGGTATCCAGCGCTCCAGCGTGGCGCGCATGAGCTTGTGCGCTTCAATAATCTCGGGGTCACCCTGCGGATCGACCATGAGCGCGATGCACATGGATTCCACGGTTTGGTGGACCCATGCGTTGGAGAAGACATATCCCTTGTGCCGGCCGTGGGGCTGGCCGCGAAGT
>JAJXXG010000062.1 GCA_021781255.1 Acidobacteriota bacterium | reverse complement strand
ATCTTCGGCCACACATTAAAGAGACGGTTAACAACCTGAGTGCCTGCCGGGATGAACCAGGCCCTTCGGGGTTGTGATTTCCAGCTCTCAAATCCGCGCTTGCGCGGCGGCACAGGACCGAACTGCCAGTGAGCTAGCTTTCTTTTGCAAGCGTCGCGGCGATGACCTCGGCCGCGACATCATAGTGGCCGAACGGCGCGCTCACCTGCACCCCCTGCACCAGCGGGCGCACGGCCTTCAACATCTCCTGGGCGATCCTGATGCCCTCAGCCCGCGCGGCGCCGGGGGTATCGGCCTGGGCCATACGGAGCATGATCTCTTCCGGGATGGCGATGCGCAGATCATTTTTCATATACTCGGCGTTGCGCAGGCTTGTCAGCGGCCAGATGCCTGCAATGATGGGAATCATGCGCTCTCCCACGCGCTCCCTCACCTGCTCCAGGAACTCCTGCAGGAGCCGCAGATCGAAGACGGCCTGGGTGATGGCGTATTCAGCGCCGGCCTCCACTTTATAGACGAACCGGCGCAGTTCGTTCTCGATCTCCGGCACGCCTGGATTCGCGGCCACCCCAATGGTAAAGTTGGTGCTTGTCCCGATGGCATTCGAGCCGATATCGAGTCCGCGATTCAGCCGGCCGGCGATGTTCACCAAACCAATGGAGTCCACGTCAAATACCTGAGAAGCATCCGGATAGTCGCCCTGCTTCGGCGGCTCGCCGGTGACACAGAGAATATTGCGCAGACCGATCGATGAAGCTCCCAGCAGATCCGCCTGGATGGAGAGCAGATTGCGATCGCGGCAGGTGTAATGCAAGATCGTCTCCATCCCGGTGTGCTGCTGAATCTGGATCGAGAGGCTCTGTCCGCTCATGCGCGCCGAGGCCTGCGCCGCGTCGTACACATCGATGGCGTGCACGCCGAGCTGTGCCAGCATCTGCGCGCCTTCGATCTCGCGGGAGCAGTCGATGCCGCGGGGAGGCACGAACTCCACCAAGCGGATGAACTGCTTTTCGGCAAGCAGAGCGCCCAGCCGGGAACGGCTGCCGAGCGGCGCGGGAGGCGTTTCCCGGCTCACCTCGGGAGCCGCACCTGTCACCGCAACGTGCCTCTGCTCGTCCATGGCGCGGATCGCCGAGCGCATGGCGCGAATGTGATTTGGAGTGGTGCCACAGCAGCCGCCCACGATCTGGACTCCCGCCGTTACCGCCTTACGGGCAAAGCTGGCCATGTACTCTGGCGTGCAGAGATAGATATTGCGCCCCTCGACAGCGCGCGGCACGCCGGCATTGGGCATAGCTGCCAGCGGCAGGGCGGTGGCCGAGCGCATGGCCTCGGCGGCGGTGAGCACCGTAGCCGGGCCGGTGGAACAGTTGACACCCACGGCGTCGGCGCCCCACTCCGTGAGAAGCGCGGCCGCCTGTGCCGGCGAGGCGCCGTCCAGGCACTCGCTTTCGTCGTCAACTGTGACCATGACGAGCACGGGCAGGTGCGGAGCCACCTGTTTAGCGGCTTCCAACGCCTGGCGGGCCTCATTCAGAGCCGGCATGGTTTCCACAATGAGCAGGTCAACGCCGTTCGCGGCCAGGATGGCCATCTGCTCGGCGAACGCGGCGCGCGCTTCGTCCAGACCGGTTTTGCCAAGCGGCTCCAGCCGCACACCCAACGGCCCGACGGCTCCCGCAACCCAGGCGGCAATGCCCGCGTCGCCGGCCTGTTTTTCCCGAATCCGCTCCACGGCCTGCCTTGCCAGGCGCACGCCCGCGGTGTTGATGTCCACCAGCTTGCCGGCCAGCCCGTGGCGCGCCAGGCGGAAGCGGTTGGCCCCAAAGGTGTTCGTTTCAAGAATCTCCGCACCCGCCTGGAGATACTCCTCGTGCACGCCGAGGATCAGGCTGGGGTCCGAGAGGCTCAGCTCGTCATAGCAGCGGCTGGCGATGACCCCGCGGGCGTAGAGGACGGTACCCATGGCGCCATCGGCCAGCACGGGGCGGTCGGCAAATATCCCGGAGAGGCGGTTCATTCTGATGTCATGCTACCGCATTGGCGGTGGAAAAGCATGCACGAACACCGCGCGGACCCGCAGCCTGAGGCACGGCCCGCCGCAGAGGCGCGCGCGGCAGCGGCCCAGTCTTTGACGGTCCGCGCCGCGCCCTTTCCAGGCCCCCGTGCGCGGGCAGCTCCGCGCCGCAGAAGACAGGGTTGCTTTGTTATACTTCGAGAGTCATAACCTGCGTGGAAATCGCTTCCGGACTCTGCATTTTGAACGATTTCTGTGTGTGCGCTTTGCTATTTCCTTGTCGAAGCGGCCATTGGCGCCGCTCCTTCAGTTGAGGGTTGGGATTTTGAAGAAAAAGAACCTTTGGATCAGTGCCTGTGCGGCGCTTACAGTAGCGGTTGCCATGGCTGGTTGCGGCAGTACCTACTACTACGACGGGCGCACCCTGCCGCCCAGCGGCCTGCTCAATCGTGTTGTGATTGCCGTCCAAAACCCCGGCATCCTCTCCAAAGGGTCGCTGCAGATCGTCGACGCGTTCTACGACGAGCGCAGCGGTTACAACGGCCAGCCAGGCGCATTTGCAATCGCCGGATTCGGAGGGGCGCTGCCCATCTCCATCCAGAGCATGCCCGAAGAACAGTTCGCCGCGGTCTATGGCCAGGGCGACGGCAGCTTTACCATCGCCGACTACGCATCAGAGAAGACAGACGGCACCATAGGCGGTCTCAATGGCCTGTCGTCCAGCATCTTCATTACCCGGAACCGAAATTATGTCTTTGCGGCCAGCCAGCAGACGCATGTGCTTACCGTGGTGAATCAGGCGCTTGGCTCTTCGATCGGCCTTGGCTTGCCCAATATCTATCGCGTCAGCGTCAATCCCGGCGGATCGGTGGCTTTGGCTTTTGTGCAGAACTCGCCTTACGTTTACTATCCGATCCAGTTGACGACAAGCGAGTCGACGCAATTCTCTGGCGGACCCTCGACCTGGCCCAAGGCCGCAGTGGATTGCGAGCCGCAGAACGCTCCTACATGGTGCCTCTTCCAGATGCAGAGTCCCGACTCCAAGGACGCAACCGGCAACTATTACGGGGCGCCGCTCGTCTTCGATCACCCGATCAAAGCGGTGTTTTCCTCGGACGGCGGCACGGCCTACATTCTGAGCTGCGGACCTGAGTGCGGCGGTTCAGCATCTTCGTACACCCACGTTCCCGTGGCGCCCATGATCTTCCTGGAGGGCCAGGCGTCGGGACTTCTGCCAACGACGCAGGCGCTGGCCAGCACGACGGTTCCAATTCCCAACGGCGCCACCAACGCCCTGGTCGAGTCATCAACGATGTATATCGTCGGCCAAAAGCCGCAGCAGGTGAATGGGCAAACGCTCTTCACCGGCGGCCTGACGGTCGTGAATCTGGAGAACAACTCGATCACCAATACGGGGGCCATCAGCGACGGACAGCCGGGCGCACCCAGCCGCATGCTTGTGGCCGACGACAATACCCTGTGGGTTGCCATGACCGGCTGCACGACCGGCGTCCGCTATGCCACCAACTCCACCAGCGGCTACGGGTGCCTGACGATGTTCAACACCTCCACGAACAAGGTGGTGCTGATCGAGCCCTACATTGGCGACGCCACAGGCATTACGGCGGTGACCAGTCTGCATAAGATCTACGCGGCAGAGGGCGCTCAG
>JAJXXG010000773.1 GCA_021781255.1 Acidobacteriota bacterium | reverse complement strand
CATTGGGGAGTCTACTCGGTGCTGGGTCGCGGCGAATGGGCGCAGTGGAATGAACAGATTCCAGTGGACGAGTATGCGCAACTGGCGAACCGCTTTGATCCGAAGCACTATGACCCGAAGGCGTGGGCTGAGCTGGCGAAAGAAGGCGGGATGAAATACATGATTTTGACTGCCCGCCACCATGATGGGTTTGCGCTGTTCAATGACCCAGGCAGCAACTTTACGGCGATGAAATCTGCGGCACACCGCGATTTGATTTCTGAATATGTGAAGGCGGTGAAGAGTGAGGGATTGCACGTGGGACTGTACTACTCGCCACTCGACTGGCGCTTTCCAGGATTCTTTTTCCCGGGCATCTATCGAGCAAGCGCGGACAAGTTGCGCGCACAGTATCAGCGGCAGGTGAATGAGCTGGGATCGAATTACGGCAAAATTGACATTCTATGGTTTGATGGCGGCGGGGATGAGTGGCTAGGGTTTGGAGGAGTGGAGTTTGGTGGGGGCAAGGGGTGGCATGGACGGCCGAAAGGGCAGCCCTATACTGGCAAATTCGACTGGCAAGACGACAAGACAGTAGCACACCTTCGCCAGTTGCAGCCGCAGATCATCATCAACGACCGCACGGATGCTCCGGCGGATTTTCGCTCACGTGAGGGTGACAGCGCGCTGGGCGGTTTTGAGAACCAATTTCCATGGGAGTTGTGTGACACCATCACAGACGGCCCGTGGGGCTACGACCCCGATGCGAAGGTGAAGCCGCTCACGAAGCTGATTCATTTACTGGTGGGCGCTGCCGGGCGAGACGGTAATTTTCTTCTGAATGTGAGTCCGATGCCCGACGGAGAGATTCCTGCGGCACAGGCAGAACGAGTGCGGCAGATTGGCGCCTGGCTAAAAGAGAACGGAGAGAGCATTTACGGCACGCGCGGTGGGCCGTGGTTGCCGGGAGCCTATGGCGTTTCTACGCACAAGGAGAAAGTGGTCTATATTCACCTTCTGCAGGCACCATCACAGGACACGCTCTCGCTTCCTTTGCTTCCAGCGCGAGTTTTAAGTGCAAGACTGCTGAACGGAGAAGTATTGAAATTCAGCGAGGCCAATGGCAGCCTTCTCGTTCAGATTCCTGAGTCAGATTTGCAGCCGATGGATACGATTCTGAAATTGGAACTAGACCGCCCGTGGACGACGCTAGCGGTAGTTCCGGTGCCGAAGCGTAACAATTAGTGCGATGCGTGAGGCGTGGAGTGATTCCCGAGATGAGGAAGGCGCGGGACAAGAATAATGGTGACAGCGTAAAGAAAGATAGATGCTGCCGTGAAGCCGAATTGCCCATGCTGAAGATCTTCAAAGAAAATTTTGAGTGCCGCGAATGCGAGAACCACCCATACCAGCCAGGAAAGCTCCAGGCGGTGCAAGCGCGAGCCTATCCACGCAAGCGCAAGGGCAACTATGCAAAGAGCAAATGTGCGGATTACGGCAATGTGACTTGCCTTAGGATTTGCGCCGTCAGATGTAATCTGCGCAAGTAGCCAGACGAGGAATGTGGTTGCAGCTGTCGTGGCGAGCGCAGCGGAGAGAATCCGCAGGAGTCTGTCCCACCAACGAGCGGGGTCAACATGTGGCAGCGCGAGGTAGCAAAGAATTGCGGCGATGCAGACGCAGGAAACGATCCATCCTGGCGGGATGAGCGACAAGCCCACCATGGTATGCGCGAAAAAGGAAAATTGAGCCGATGACAAAGCTGCAAAGAGCAATAGCGCAATCCCATGGAAGAGGAGAGTTGCGTGCGTGGTGCGTGTGCCGAGAAAAACGAGTATGCAGGAAAGAGCGCTAAGGCTGAGTGCAAGCCAAGCTGGCTGAAGGCTGAGATAGCTTCCCAGGAGAAGCAACGCCAGGCTGCCAACTGCATAAACGTGATAATTGCGCTCGGCGTGGATGCGGTCGAACAGACCAAAGACGACGGCGTAGCCGACTGCCGATGCAATGAGACAAAGAATGCCGAGAACGAGTGCCCCATGGCCAGGTAAAAAAGCCAGAACAGCCCAGACGGTGAGCAGTGCAGCTGTAAGTGTTTGTGCAATTTCAAAGATGCTGATGCCGCGACGCAGCAGAACAGTTTGCGTGACTGCGCTTGCCGCATAAATGACAAGCAGCGTGGGCGCGAAGGCGAGGAGCAGGGATGCTCCTATCGTGGGATAGTCCACGTGCGACTCGGGCGCGCCTGAATAGATTGCAATCAGCACGAAGACTGCCAAATCGGCAGCAAGCGCAATCACGGGGCGGGCGCGCAGGCTTCGACGGCTGGTTGCGGCAACTTCGCCCACCAGTGCGATGAACAGCGAGGCAATGAAGAACGGAACCATCTGGCGGGTTGCGATCCCAAATGCAAGCGTCGCGATGCTTGCAGATCCGTTCGCGATCCACGAAATTGCGACGAAGTGGTGGTTCCATGCGAGAGTGGAAGCCACAATTGCGTATGCGCCAAGGATAACGGCCGCGGACTGGCCCGGCAGAATCTGAAAGCGCATGGTGAGTTCCCAAAGCATGGGAAAGAGGATGATGGCTGAGGTGGAGGCCCAAACAACGCTCGCAAACTTTTCACCTGCTGCGGCTCGTGCCGCAGGGATGAGCCAGAGGAATGCATACACAACGGCTACAAGGATAGTGAGCAGATGGGGGAGCGTGGAGGACTGCATTGCCGCACGAAGGAGGTATGCGCCAGCAATGCCAAGCATTGCCTTGCCGAGGACAGGGAAAATGCCACCTTCACCGACAAAGGAGAGCGATTCTGCGGAAAGCGATAGAGAGGGCAAAGGTGCTGCAGGTGCAGGCGCAGATGGCAGGGCAAGCTCGCCATGCTCAAGCGCAGCAACGCGACGTTCCAGAGCTTCCACGCGTTCGGCAAGCAACTTCAAGGATTCGGAGTGTTCTTCCATGGTCTTCACCATCCTTGTGAAGACGTGCAAGTTCGTGTCGCACTATGGTGCTGATACAGCTTTTGAGGCCGATGTATGTTCCGCTCCAGGCCACGGAGGAAGAATCTTGACCAGTATGGCAAGGATCGGCAGAGGTAGTAATAAGAGCGCAATGGAGACGAGTAAGCCTTCGCGGGTTGCCAGCGCCATTTTGTACGTTGTGTAACCGAGGAAGCTCTTGGAAAAGAGCTGGCCACCAATGACAACGTTCCACCGCATTGCCAGGATTCCAATCAGTGCCAGTGAACCGGCTACGGCGTAGATGCGCTTGCGAGCGGGGGCACTGATCTTTGTGACTTGCGTGAGCAGCAGCAATGCCAATGGGATCAGGGTGCCCAGAAAAATCTGCAATACAATTTGCGAGAAGTAGAGCTTGGTGTGCACCATGAAGTCGAGGGTGCGGAACGACTCATCCGCCTCATAAATGCGGTGGATGAGGTCAAGCATCTCCAAGCTGAAATCCACGATGAAGATGTAAAACATGTACATCGCAATGGTGTCTAAGCAACGCATGTCGATAGGCTGATGGCGGATGCGCGAAGTTGCCATGTAAATGAGCATTACGGCTGCGATTCCCGACACCATAGCAGAGAAGATGAAGACAACAGGCATGAGCGGCGAAGACCACCAGGGATTGGCCTTGATGGAGCCGAAGATGAAGCCGACGTAGCCATGCAGAAGAAAGGCGGATGGAATACCAATGAGTGTAATG
>JAJXXG010000521.1 GCA_021781255.1 Acidobacteriota bacterium | reverse complement strand
CCGGCATCGAATTCAACCACGCCGTAACGCTCCGGATCGTGCACGTGATACGCGAAAACACTCGCGCCTTGCACACGCTGCATCGCATTCGGCAGCAAGAACAGCGCGATTGTAGTCAGAGAGGCGTGAGTCGGCAGGGATCATGCCTGTTTCGCTCTACGGGCAGTGTGCGGATTTTGATGCGATTGCGGAGATTGCCGGAGAGATTCCGGTGATTGAAGATGCGGCGCAGAGTTTTGGTGCGACGTACCGGGGACGGCAGTCGTGCAACCTGAGCACCATCGGCTGCACGAGCTTCTTTCCGTCAAAACCGCTGGGTTGTTATGGCGACGGTGGCGCGTGCTTTACGAATGATGACGGACTGGCGGAAGCAATGCGCGAGGTTCGGAACCACGGTCAGGCATCGCGCTACCGGCACGTTCGACTGGGAATCAATGGGCGGCTGGACTCGATGCAGGCGGCGGTCCTGCTGGCTAAGCTTGAGGTATTCGACCAGGAGATTGCGCAGCGGGCAGAAGCAGCGAGGCGATATGACGCGAGACTGGCAAAGATGGTCAAGACGCCTCGCATCGCGGCAGGCAACACCAGTGTTTACGCGCAGTACACAATTGAGGCGGACGAGCGCGACCGCGTGGCAGAAGCGCTTAGGCGGGAAGGGATTCCGACGGCGGTGCATTATCCGATACCGGCGCACCTGCAGCCGGCGTTTGCAGGGCTGGGTTACGGGGTTGGGGAGTTTCCGGCGGCGGAGAATGCGGCACGACGCGTCCTGAGTTTGCCGATGCATCCTTATTTGAGCGCTGGAGAGCAGGAGCGAATCTGCGCCGCTCTGGAGTGTGCCGTGAAGCAAGCTACGTCGGCGCAAGCACTCGACTCTCTTCGGTAAATCGGGCATTCTGAAGTTGGGCCGATTGGAGTCCGTGGCCGCGCAAAGAAATCTGACTGGGGCATCAAAGGAAAAATATGAAGGATCAGCTTACGATCACCGTCGTCGGCTCGGGGTATGTTGGGCTAGTTAGTGCGGTGTGCTTTGCGGAGATCGGGCACCGGGTTATTTGTGTAGATAACGACGAGGAGAAAGTCCGCGTGCTGAACGACGGTGGTGTTCCGATTCATGAGGAATATCTGCCGGAGCTGCTTGCGCGACACCGGCATGCGAGTATCGAGTTCACGACGGATCTGCATGGAGCGACCACAAAGGCTGATGCAGTTTTTATCGCGGTAGGAACGCCACAGTCAGATACGGGTGATGCGGACCTATCCTATATTGACGCCGTCGCAAGCGAAATTGCCCGTTCCGTGGACGGGTACAAGGTAATTGTTGAGAAGAGTACCGTACCAGTTTATACGAATGAGTGGATCACACGGATTCTGGAGCGGAACGGCGCGTCTCGGGATACGTTTGATGTCGTTTCGAATCCCGAATTTTTGCGTGAGGGAACAGGGGTCACGGATTTTCTGCACCCGAATCGGATTGTGATCGGTGTCGAGAGCGAGCGTGCTGCCAAGCTGATGCGGCGGCTTTATGAGCCTTTGATTTCGGGAGAGTACTACAGGCTGCCCCATGCAGTGCCGGGAGGGCGGACGGCGGAAAATCCTGCGGCGCTCATTGAGATGTCGACAAAGGCAGCGGAGCTGACAAAGCATGCGACGAATGCATTTCTTGCTATGAAGATCTCGTTCATCAATGCCGTTGCGAATATTTGCGATGCGGCCGGCGTAAATGTGGAAGAGGTTGCCAAGGGCATCGGAATGGATGAGCGCATCGGGGCACAGTTTCTTCGGGCAGGAATCGGTTACGGCGGATCGTGCTTTCCGAAGGATGTGGCAGCATTTCGCTGGGTGGCTGAGCAACTGGGACAGCAATTCGATCTTCTAGCGGAGGTCGAGAAGATTAACGGCGAGCAAAGGAAGATCTTCTTCCGGAAGATTCGTTCCGCGCTGTGGACACTGCGGGGCAAGAATCTTGCGATTTTTGGTTTAGCGTTTAAGGGCGGTACGGACGATATCCGTGAGTCGCCTGCCATCGATATTGTTCAGATGCTGCTTAAAGAGGGCAGCAGCGTAACCCTTTATGATCCAGCCGCAGCAGAGCGAACGAAGGCACTAATACCCGAGGGCGCACAGGTGCGGTATGCGTTCGATATGTATGAGGCGGCGCGGGATGCCCATGCTCTTGTAATTCTTAGCGATTGGCAGGAGTTTGCGGCGGTCGATCTGGAGAGGTTGCGCAATCTGCTGCGACACCCGATTGTGATTGACGGTAGGAACCTGTTTGATCCGCAACGAATGGCGGATCAAGGTTTTTCTTATTTCAGCGTAGGACGGCCGTATCCGGCGGTTGCAACGAGGGTGTTGAAACAGTAGCGGACCAGGAGAATAGCGACTTGGAGCAAGAACGAGTATTAGTGACTGGCGCCGCGGGGTTTCTGGGCTCCCATCTTTGCGAGGCCTTGGTTGCCGCTGATGCCGCAGTAATAGGTTTGGACAACCTTTGCACCGGAAATATGGAAAACCTGAAGGGCCTTGCAGGTGAGCCCAGGTTTGAATTCATAGAGCATGACATCTGTGAGCCGCTTGCGATAGAAGGTATCGGCTACGTTTTCAACTTTGCGTCACCTGCCAGCCCCGCGGACTATGCCCGCCTGGGTCCCGAGACGCTTAAGGTTGGTTCCTACGGAACGCTGAACATGCTTGAGGTTGCGCGCAGGTGTGGCGCCAAATTCATGCAGGCTTCAACTTCAGAGTGTTACGGCGATCCGGAGGTGCATCCGCAGACAGAGACGTATTGGGGGAGGGTCAACCCGATTGGGCCGCGTTCTGTCTACGATGAGTCAAAGAGATTTTCTGAAGCCGCAGTGATGGCATATCACCGTTATTACGGTGTGGATACGCGTATGGTGCGGATCTTCAACACCTATGGTCCGCGCCTGCAGCCCACAGATGGGCGAGTGATTTCAAACTTCATGATGCAAGCGCTGCGCGGCGAAGACCTCACGATCTTTGGTGACGGTTCGCAGACGCGAAGCTTCTGCTATGTCTCAGACCTGATCGATGGGATTCTGCGGCTTTCGAGGTCGGACGAGCACCTGCCGGTGAACATTGGGAATCCAGAGGAGTGGACGATACTCGAATGCGCGCAGCATGTTCTGGAGGTGACGGGCTCGAAGAGTAAGATTCGCCACGAGCCCTTGCCTGTAGATGATCCGACACGGCGCAAGCCGGATATTACGAAGGCGAAGGATCTGCTGGGCTGGTCTCCGAAGGTACCGCTGCGGGAAGGTCTACAGCTTTCGCTCGGCTATTTTGAGAAATGCGCCAGGCAGAAATAGATTTCGCGCATGCCAGCGATTGAGTGCCCCAGCTAAGTTCCTCCCGAGATCAGGCGTTGTACCGGCACAGGCGAGGTGTTCAAGGCACTGCATACCCGTTCTGCAGAGTCTGGCGGAACGAGGATGTAATGACGGTCATCGGTGCTTGCGTTGGTGAAGTCGAAAGCGCCACAAGCGGACCAGCCATCCAGACTTGACACAGCCTGAACCTTATATGCCTGCTCCGCGGTGAGGAACATCATTGTGGGTGACCGGTCGACACAGATTTCGATTCGCTGCCTGCGGGTCATCTCGGCCATGTGGTGACCGTCTATTAGGCCATCCAGGTCGCAGGTCTTCGCGCCCGTGAAATAGCTGATGAACCCGA
>JAJXXG010000788.1 GCA_021781255.1 Acidobacteriota bacterium | reverse complement strand
ATCCACATGGCGAGCGGCCTGTTCGACGGCGGGCTGCTGTTGCGGCTGGCGGCCGGTGGAGTGCTGGGCGCGGCGGCGGGGTCCTGGGTGGCGCCGCGGGTTCCGGGGCGGCAGCTGCGGCTGGCGCTGGCGGCCGGGCTGGTGGTGCTGGGGCTGGTGTTCTGCTACCGCGGGGTGCTGCGGCAAGGGCTGGGGCCGGGATTCCCGGCGCAGGTTGCGGCTCGGCTGGCGGGGCGCTGAGCGGGTGTTACGAAGGTCATAGTTTGGCACGCCGCGTGCCCGGGCTTCAAAAGTCAAGTTATTGATTCTATGTTGCTTACATATGCTTCCGCTGTAACGTCATGATTCCACGACGTTTGCACGCATCATCCTATAAATAAAGCAGTTAGCGCGGGCTAGCCAACAGGCAAAAGCCAGTAGCCAGCAGCCCATGGGCAGCGGGAGGTGATGGCCAGGGGTCCTATTTGGGGCGGTGGTCGATTTTTTGTTTCCGGGGCCGGATCGATGCGAGTAAATTATTGATTCTAGTGGGTTATGGATTTTGGGTTCCGGGGTCAAGTTTCTGATTCCAGAGGGGAAGGCTGGAAGTTATTGATTCTGGACGATCGGGTGCTTGGAGTGAACGTAAGTTTCTGATTCTGCTGAGGCAGCTGCGTAAGTTCCTGATTCCGCTTACGCCGAGCTGGCATGGCCGATAATTTATTGATTCTAAAATACTTCTGCTGCAACTTATTGGTGTATAGGGAGTTGTGCGCGCAGACATGTTCAGTCCTCTGAAGGGCGGCGGAATGGAAAGGGCCGCACCTGCGCTTGCAGGGCGGCCCTTGGAATTTCTCTACTATATCTATTATAGCGGTTTGGGATAATTCACATGCATTTGGCGAGAAGATTTGAAGTGGTTTGGATTGAATATGTTGCTGGATTTTTGGGAGTTGGAGGGGGTTGACACGGGTGCGAGGCAGCTAAGAAGCGGGTGGCTGGTGAAGCGGGCAGCACGCTTGCTAAGCAAGCGAGTCAGCTAAGAAGCGGGCAGGCGGGCGGGTGGTTCGGCGGCGAAGGGTGGCAGATGGAGCGTCGGTGGATGAGTTCTGTTTGCCGGGGGCGGATCCGGTGCCGGCGCGAAGATCAAAGTAGATAAGTGGTTTGAGCTGATACCGACAGTTGAACGAAAAGCGAGTCACTGCCGAGCTGTCGCAGCAGACAGCATTTGAACGGTTGTCGGCATGTGACCGGTCATGATTCATAGTTAGGCGGCTACTCGGAAATGTAGTATGGGGATGGGGTCCACGACCATGTCGCAACTTGCAACCCGCAGGAGTTTCCTCGCCGCATCCACCGCCGCGGCCGTTGGTCTAATGTTCAAACCGGCGATCGCGGAGTCTCAGGATTTGGCCGGGATGACGCTTCGGCAGGCGGGGCAATTGCTCCGCAGCAAAGGCGTTTCGCCGGTCGATCTGACCCGAGCGTGTCTGACGCGCATTGAACGCTACAACGGCAAATTGGACGCATTCATTACAGTCACCGGCGAACAGGCCCTAACGGACGCGCGCGCCATGGAAGCCGAGCAGGCCCAAGGAAAATGGCGAGGGCCTCTGCACGGGATTCCCATTGCGTTGAAGGACAACATCGACACGGCTGGAGTGCGCACTACTGCGGCGAGCGGAATCTTCAAGGACCGTGTGCCGACGCAGGATGCCGAGGTGGTCCGACGGCTGAAAGAAGCCGGTGCAGTGATACTGGGAAAGCTGAACCTGCATGAGTTCGCGTACGGAGGGACTTCTGACGTGAGCTATTTCGGGCCAGTGCATAATCCCTGGGCGCTGGACCACATATCGGGGGGATCCTCAGGTGGCCCTGCCGTAGCCTCAGCCGCCGATCTCTGCTTTGGCACGCTCGGCACGGATACTCTCGGGTCGATTCGCATACCATCCTCCTATTGCGGAGTCGTCGGATTCAAGCCGACCTATGGGCGTGTAAGCCTGCGCGGCGTCATTCCGCTTTCCTGGTCGCTCGACCATGCGGGACCGATTTGCAGGACCGTTGAGGATTGTGCCCTGATGCTCGGCGCAATCGCTGGATATGACCGCTTGGATCCCGCAAGTGTGGATGTGCCGGTTCCGGATTACAGCCGCGCGTTTGAGATGCAAACGTTGGACCTGCGCCTTGGCATACCCAGGTTTCCATTCTTTGAGGGTCTCAATGCTGAAGTCGCGGCGGCTGTGGAGACGGCGATTGGCGTGTTGCGGAAATTCACGAGGAGCGTTGCAGATTTGCAGCTTCCCCAGCCCGCGGACGTTGTAACCATTATGCGTGTTGAAGCGTACGCCTACCACGCGAAATGGATTGCTGAGTCGCCTGAAAAGTACCAGCCTTTAACTCGCCAGAGGCTTCTTGAATCGGCCGGTTTGAAGGCTGAGGGGTATGCGGACGCACTTCGGCAAATGAACCTGCAGCGTAGAGAGATCACGAACGTATTTTCAACCGTCAACCTGCTCATCACGCCGACCATGATGCGCACGGCAGAGAGCTTTGCGGAAAGCAAGAACTTCGATCCGCTGGGTACACGCAACACTTCTCCATTCGACGCATTTGGATTACCTACGATTACGGTGCCGTGCGGCTTTTCCGTGGCTGGGCTGCCGATCGGTCTTCAGATCACCGGCGCTCCATTCGCGGAATCTACGGTATTGGCGCTGGCGCATGCCTATGAACGCGAAACCGCATGGCACACGCGGCGACCCAAGCTGACGAGTATTTAGTTGGCTGGACGCATATCTGCTTCAAAAGCAGGTGAAACTGGAAAGCTGCTGATAGGTGCCCGAGAGATGGTTTCTCTTCAGTGAACGTAAAGTTTTAAAGCCCCGTAATCGAACTGTGAACGATAAATCGCCGAGTCGCTCACCGACGGGGCTGACGCCGAAGATCGGCCATCGTCCCATCAAATTGCCGGGAAACGGCCATGTCTGACAAGTGCCACTGACTGTCAGTTGCCGCTTAACAGCCCAAATCACTCTTCCAGAGCCGCCATTGCTGTACATTGCAACGACCAAGTTCTCGAACATGCGTCAGGAGCAGCCACTCGTCCCGCCGCAGTTCCTGCATACATAGCAGTTTCCATTCGGACTCATCAGAGCGCCGCAGGAACGGCAGGCTGGCGCGTCGCCAGCTTCCAATCCTTGGGACGAAATCGGCACGACTTTGCTCGGATCAGCCCCAGCGCTGCCGGATTTGCCGGATGCCGAAAACAGAGCGAGTTGCGTTCCGGAGAGGAAGCGAAGTTCGAGCCACCGGAACAAGTAATCCATGATCGACTTCGCGTAGCCCAGTTCCGCGCTCCCCGTCCAGCCCGAAGGCTCAAAGCGAGTGTGCGACAGCTTGTCGCAAAGGACCCGCAAAGGCACGCCATGCTGGAGACTGACGGACACGACGGTTCCGAAGCACTCCATCAAACCGGCAATGGTCGATCCCTCCTTGGCCATCCGAATGAAGATCTCACCCGGCTGACCGTTGGGGTAGAGACCGACCGTGAGATAACCTTCATGTCCTCCAACAGCGAAGTGATGCGTGATCGCCGGGCGCTCGTCGGGAAGGCGGTGGCGGTTGGCGTCCGGAGGCCCCAAAGGCTCCGTCTCCGGTGCCTCACTTGCGGCGAGCGAATCGTGAGAAGGCGCGCTGTAGGCATCCATTTCTATCCTCCTGCCG